>JAEEJD010000141.1 GCA_016281675.1 Lachnospiraceae bacterium | reverse complement strand
TGACACCATCGCTTTTTATGTCATGCCCTCCACCGATAAAATCAAATGCATACGCTATTATACCGTTTCTTGCAAAAGCATCTGCGTATCCTTCCATCATCGACAGATTGGCCCCAAACGCATGAGACAGAATAACAGCCGGGTATTTGCCCTCTCCTTTGGGCATATACAATTTCCCAAATATCTTCTTCCCATCTCTGATAAACGTCTGCTCGCTTACCGAAACTTCATATACTTCCGGTTTCGGAACATCCGTAGCGGCAGGAACCTCCGGAACAGCAGAAACATCCGGAACAGCAGGAACCGAAGATCCTGCGCACGCGGTGAGCAGTACAGGTATAGCAAGTAATGCAGTAATGGCCGATTTTCTCATTTCTCTCCTTTGATCGTCAAATTCTGTACTCGTAAAGCTCATAATCTGTCCAGCCGGTATCCTCGTAAAACATCTTTTTCGACCGAGGCAAATTCCATATTTATCCTTTCCGGGGTTGTCAGCGTGACCTGAGCTGTTTCAAAATGGCATCCGGGGTGGGCGGACATCCCATAACGCAAATATCCGCATTTTTGCAGCATCTTCCTATCCCGATACCGTCAGGCTTCCTGTCTCTGAATCCCTGTCCGATACATATCCTGTCCTTTATCGGGGCGCCTTCCTTGTCCGCAATATAGAGTGCTCTTACTAGTGCTGCGTAACAAGCCGAACATGCGCTGTCAGCATTTACGTTTTGAACAAGTTTTTTAACTATTCCCGATGCCGGCGGATATTCCCGGGAATCATCGGGGCGATTGAGTCTTACGATATCCTCGGGATTTACCGTCGAGTTACCGGCTCCCCACTTTTCGGCAAGTCCGATATACGGCACGCTTTCGACATCGATACCCATAAGCCGGCATCCGTATGCATCCATCTGAACCGCATCGGATCCCAACATCATCCTGTTTGTATGAACAGGGTTTCCGCCCTCTTCAAAATAAAGGTCACCGCAAATACTGTCTACGATGACAAGATCCGGTATAAGAGCCGAGGCAAGTGCCGCGATAGGTTTAAACAGACCTTCCGCATGAAACTGTCTCTTTTCGTTATCGGGAATACAACCTTTCAGATTCTTCAGAGCGCAGGTTATCCTCGTCTGACAGTGTCCTTTAAGAACCGGAAGATCTATAAGGTAATCCGCATCGAGTGCCCTTGCGGAAATGTCCATGGGACGAAGCGGAGTATCCACCCTTTTCGTTTTATCCTTTTTCAGGTCGTAAAACGGTACATTATACTTCCGGCAAACTTCGTCGTAGCCGCATACTTTTACGGACTCCTGTGTGTTGCCTCCGATCCATGAACTCTCGATAACGGATATGTCGGAAAAGCCGGCTTCCTGCAAGTATTCGATGCATCCCGACAAGACACCGGCATGCGTGGTTGCACCCGTCTCCGCTGTTCCGGCGCATACAAGGTTCGGCTTAAGAGCAATGCCGGCACCCCTCGGTACCGAATCCGATACATTCGCCGCCCTCATCAGCTCTTTCGTCATTATGTGTGCATCTTTTCCGTATATTTCATAAATCATAATAAGATCACTTTACAAGCGGAAGTTTTACATCAATCGATGAATTATCGATAACGTATGAATACGTATATTTCTCGAGACGCTCCGGAAGAGACATTCCCATCTTGAATCCCTCGTCAAGAAACGCCCTGGACGGATCCCATGTCATGAGCAGAAGCTTCAGTTTATGTCCTTTCTCAACCGTATATACCGTCGGGATCATATAGAAGGTGTAATCGTAAAACTTACCCTCTTCAATTTGCTCACCCCTTGTATATTCGGACGAATCCGGTCCGCATCCGGGATTGCACAGATCCGTCCAGCCCGTCGAAAAGCATTTAGCATCTGTGGAACTCGGGACATATTCCAGCAAATTCCTTTTACCGAGGCCGCCGCCCATATCGTACTCCCGAACTGTTCTGACAGGAACACAGTCTCCCAGCCGTTCCTTGAACATGTATGCCTTGAACGTACCGTCTTCTTTTGTGTCAATAAGGGCAGCGGTGATCATTTGTCCGTCCAGCTCGTTATTCCCTGTCGACAGTCTGACCGAAATCTCGGGAACTCCGGAGATTGTCTGTCCTTCGGGAATATCAATATCAAAAACGGCAGCGTTTTTCGGGCTCATTCCCAAATATATCTCTTCCAGTTCCTCAAGTTTCAGAACCCCCTCATCATTCACGGTGAATGTACTTGCGTATTCCGCCATACCAACACTTGTCACTTCGGTGACATCCGCCTTGCTTTCACCAAGAGCATTTACATGCACATACTCGCCGAACGAATCATATTCCTTAAAAGTGCCGTCAACATTGCTCTGTACGGTTAATTCAGCCATGTCTTCAATGTTGTTGTCAACATCATACAGATAGTGAGCAAGCCATTTGTTCTGAATATCGTGCCACAGGACATCGTTTATCATATGATCGAACAATATATTATGCCCATCCTGATGCAGCACCAGCTTAACAGGTTTGCCCGCCTTCCTGAATGCATTGTACATAAGGTTCGCCTGTCTGGTCGTAACGTTAAAATCATTCAATCCCTGTACGATAAGCGCCGAGCAATTAATATTCTCATAATCATCCGAATAATCCGTCTCGGCCCATACGGGAGCATAATCCCCGTTTGTTGCACTCTCGTCTTTTGCGATCTGCCACAGCCACGAACGATATCCGTCATCCAGTACGGTCCACCCATTATCCAGAAATACTCCGCCACAATTAAATGCCGACAGATAATCTCTGTAATCGACATCAAATATTATAGGTACTCCCTGGGAGTTCGTGTAATCATACCATGACGCTATTCCCGCGCAGGGGATTATCGTCTTCAGTCCCTTTACACCTGTTGTGGCAACTTCGAAGGGAAGTGTTCCTCCGTATGAGATTCCCGTCATTGCGACGTTCCCGTTTGACCAGTCAGCCTTGATCTCAATATTATTTGTCCTGTCCGTATAAGCGATCCGGTCCCCGGTAAGCCATTCAACAACGCATTTGTGACAGTCTCTTTCAAGATCGGTCCCGCACAGTTCATAACCTTCGGACCCGTATGTCCCTATACCCGATGCCTCTACTATTGCATAGCCTCTTACAAGATAATAATCATACAGGGTCCTGTATTGATATCCCACCTGCTCAGAGTTAGGCACATAATAGAGCCATTCTTTTTTGGGATCGGCTTTGGCTGCCGCCTCAAGCGTACTCATCGCGCTCTCCGGTTTTCTTTTTTCGCAATCCTTGTAAAGAAGATCGTAGTCAAATTCCTCTTCAAGATAATAATGTTTGCAACCGTTCTCGTTTTCCGTGACAATGCCCGCATTATAAGGTGTCGGATCATATATCGATGCCGCTTTGTATTTTCCGGAAACCGCACCTCTCGGAACCTGGACAAATACCTTTACAAGGTCTGCCATACCGTCATTGTCCGTATCGTGGTCGGTTTCGACATACACGCAGTATCTTATGATATCGCTGTCTTCGCCTGTACAATTCGGATCATCCGCCGATATATAATTGAGCATCGGTTGAAGCATTCCGTCTTCAACACGTAAATTTCCGTCGTAACCCTGATCATCAACGAGGGGGGGCTTCTCATTTACGGTAACGGCAGCACTGCCGCATCCTGCGAGCAGAAGCATTGAAGTCATAACCGCTATAAGTTTTCTGAACATAGCTCACACCTCCTGTTTTGAATCCTTTACCCATCCTTTTTTGACAGCGTTATCCAGATTATCGGATATCCATTCGTACACTTCCGGCATGAACTCTTTGATGATACCCATTCTCTTTTCCACTGCGGCTCTATCCGTTGCACCTTCAACCCATGTATGTCCGTCGGTCAAAGTGTTATGCAAAAAAGGCTGAAGTCGATCCATGCATGCGGCGTATTTCGCATCCGGCGTTTCCATCGCATCAAACTCTTCCCACAGATCACGGATCATTTTCCCCTGTTCTTCGGGCAGTTGCCCGAAAAGCCTGTCTGCCGCCTCGGCTTCGCGCGCCTGCTTGTCTTCATTCCCTTTTACATCATAAGCAAAAGTATCTCCCGCGTAGATCTCAACAAGATCATGCACAACACACATTTGACCCGCACGGGATACGTTTACTTTCTCAACGGCATACTCTTCAAACAGAAGCGTCATAACCGCTATATGCCAGGAATGCTCGGCATCGTTTTCTCTCCGGCTTCGATCAAGAAGAAGCGTCCTTCGAAGGACCCCGGTCATCTTATCGATCTCCGCAGTAAACTTCAGCTGTTGATCCAGCCGACCATTTCCGCTTGATACAAAATCATCCACCGCCTGAGTCATATTCTGTTCCTTTCTGCAGGATGCTATAAGCTTTCCTGTCTTAACCCGATCCATATCGGGCATCTCCTTTCACGCCCCATAATTGTCAATGACGGCAGATCAAAATACGGACCCGTGGTTGAGCCGGCCGGTTCTACCGTAGGTTGAGTGGCTTATATTACGCTTATGAAGCCGGTATGATCTTCTCTCCCGGAAGGAATCTGACCAGAGCCTCCTCAAGCGTCCTTCCCGATATCGGCTTGACAAGCCGTCCGTCAAATCCGGCTTCGGTGTATATATCCTGATCGCGCCCGTCCGCGTTTGCGGTAAGGACAAGCACGGGAACATCCTTACACATGCCTTCTGCCTGACTGCGAATATGCGCCAGACACTCCACTCCGTCCATCTCGGGCATGAGATGATCCATCAGGATGACGTCGTATTTCTTTTTCAACGTAAGCTCAAGCGCTTCTTTTCCGCTTGTGGCCGTATCTATCCTTATCTTTGTCTCACGCAGGAGCTTCTTCTCCACGGTGAGGTTCATCTTAATGTCATCGACGATCAGTATATCCGCCTCAGGGGCCGTGAACATGCTCCTGTATGAATTGCGCTTGGCCGCCTGATCCATAATATTGATGCTTCCGACCTTCGTTAAGTCCGATACACCCTGCGGAACAGTCACGGTAAATGTCGAACCCTGCCCGTAAACGCTCTCCACGTTTATATTACCGCCCATCAGGTCGACAAGCTGTTTAACGATCGACAGTCCCAAACCGGTTCCTTCGATCCTTCTGTTCTTTTCACGGTCCATTCTTGCGAACGCATCAAACAGAGTTGGTATAACGTTCTCTTTGATACCGATACCCGTATCACTGACCGTTACTATCAGTTTGGTTTGTCCGTCTTCGTCGCGCTCCACACGGGTATAAAGATCCACTCTGCCCGTTTCGGTATACTTAACCGCGTTGTTCACAAGATTGACTATTATCTGCCTGATCCTGATCTCATCCCCGTAAAGACCCGACGGTGTATCCGGATCAAGATGAGCTTCAAACGACAATCCCTTCGCCTTTGCCTGCAGGTTGATCATGTTAACGACCTCGGATATCATCTCGGCGATCCTGTAATTGACCGGAACTATATCCATGCGGCCCGCTTCTATACGGGAAAAATCAAGTATATCATTGATAAGTGCAAGGAGCATTTTGCCCGCACCCTGAATGTTGCCTGCATCACTGAGGATTTCTTCAGAAGCGTCCTCCTGGCGGAGTATGACTTCGTTAAGACCGAGTATTGCATTGATCGGCGTCCTTATCTCGTGACTCATACTCGAAAAGAAACGGTTCTGCGAACGGTTGAGTTCTTCTATCTCCTTCTTCTGCCTGCTGACGCGTTCGTTCTCCCTGCGGAACAACAGTACCTGATAACTGACAAGGGCCGTCATCACAACGCCGACTATAAGAAGCGTAAAAAACGAATCAAAGAACGCTTCTTTTCTCGTAAACTCCGTAACGGTCTCCGGGTAGGCATATCCGATCCCCCAGCATGCGATAACGACAACGAAATTACATCCGAGGAATATTTTCTTCGGTTTACCCGAAAGCGTCATGACGATATAAAGTGTGGAGAATGCAAACCAGACCGGCGTTCCGCCCGATGCTCCGCCGCTGGTAAAGAATGCCGCGGGCAGAAAAACAAATATGAGGAAGAAAGAGATGATGATCATCGCTTTCTTTATCGAATTCGTGAAGATCGCCCACAAAAAGATCGCTGAAAACAGCACAAACTGAATAAGCACCGACAGATTGGCCGATAATGTCTGCCCGAGAAGTATTCCGCTTATCATCGCCAGAAAGAGTCCGACAAGCGCGATGACCGACAGAAGCACGAAAGATTTGCTCTGATAATCCAGTTCCTGATCGGTCAAAAGACTTCTGAGTTTTTTAATCATGACTGTAGATCCTTATATCCGTAAGCGCAACCTGGTCGCCTGAGATAGCTACATAAACTTTGTTCCTGTCATCAAGAACCGTCGTGGTGTTCTCAATGCTTATTCCGAGATTCTCGGTCCGAAGCACGATCCTGTCACCCTTTCTCTCAATATCAACTTCGCATTCCAGACCTTTTTTGTTTATCTCTTTCCACTTATCCCAACCGGGGAAGCTGTCTTTCTTTTCCATGGTGAATCTGTTTTTCGCAAATTCCTTGTCTCCCTGATCCTCTCCGTTGAGCTTTATAATGTTATACTCGCGATAATCCGGACCTTTGATCCGGCCGTCTTCGGAATAGAACAGAACTATATACGGACAATGCCATATAAGGTCGGCTGAAGGAAGACTCATCGTATTGAATTCGATCTTAACTCTCCCCTTGATCTCAATGCTCTCCGTGGCTGCAGACATCCACCTGTCGATCTGAACGTTCTTAACATCCGATTCCAGATGATCTATATAACTGAGAATCTCGGCGATCCTGGGGATATCCTCCGGTCCGACGCTGTCGCCCGTCGTCTCAACGGCGATGTTGCTAAGCCTGCAATTTTCACCGGTCAGTCCGATATACACGGCCATCGAACGGCTCGGAAGAGCAACGATCACCTCTTTTGCGTAATCCGCACTCTTCATTACAAGTTTTAAGTGATCCTCGCAGCGTCCGGCAGTGATCTCATAACGCGTTCCGGCATCCGGACCTTTTTCGGTATCATCTATCTGCTTTTCCTCTATGTTTCTTGCCGCAGTCGCAACGCTGTGCTTATCGAACCAAACCTCACCGTATTCAAGGTAATGATAGCTTTCTATGGATTTCTCATGAGAATGCGTTCTTCCGTCATATGAATCAAACAGAACGACCGACGGGGCCGAAAATCCCTCGTTTTCGATCGTAGGCTCACAGTCAAAGCTTATCCTTATGACATCACTCTCGACCGCTATTCCGCGCGTGATATGCTCTCTGTATTCTTTGCAGGATAATTCGTTCTCCACAGGCGGGATTTTCTCCGAAGGAGTATCGTTGACATCGGCATCTATGATCTTGACCATGATGTCGGCAAAGAACGGATCGTATCTCTCTCCCGAGTATTTGACGAAAGCTTCTCTGGCAACGAACTGAGGGAGCTGTCCTCTGTATCTTTTTCGGGTGATCATGGAAACGTAATCGTCTGCCACCGCGATGATCCTTGCGATCTCGGGGATCTCCTCGCCTTTAAGGCCCTCGGGATATCCGGTACCGTCATACTTCTCGTGACTGTAATGCGCCCCCTGCACCAGATACGGATATTCCGTGATACTCGAGAGTATCTCTTCTCCTATCAGCGGTTTTCTTCGCATAATATCCGTGATGCCTTTAACCGGATCGGTCTCGTTTATTATCTCTTCATCCGGGATACCTATAAGTCCGACATCATGAAGAAGGGCTGCATAGTATACCTTCTCACAGTCTTCGGGACTCTTTCCCGCATGCTCGGCAACAAGCTTTGCATATTTTGCGACCCTTGACGAATTACCCTTCATAAGGTCATCCTTCTTCTCTACCGCGGAAACAAATGCGTTTGCAGTCTGATCGAAGAGTCGGCGCATACGCTCATGTTCACCCTGCATGCTCTCTATCTCGATGCGGTGCGCATGTTCGACCGTATTGTTAATATCGAGATACAGGAAAATATACATGGATACGGAAACCGCAACCATCGACATATTGACTATTGAGATGCCGTACGCGAATATCTGCGTGATACCGCAGATGATCGGAACAAATATATATAACAGAATGGAAATGTAGATGAGTCTGCTGAATACTTTTTTGTTTTTTCTGACGACGACAAACTGAAGGATCGGACACAGTACCGGTATTATATATGCGAT
Organism: Lachnospiraceae bacterium; assembly: GCA_016281675.1. Next base: position 17,950 of record JAEEJD010000141.1, on the reverse strand, counting down.
GAGGAATCCGCTGCCTCTGTGATACTTGTTTGTCTCGTCAAAATAATAATACAGATCCGTAAACGCCGCGATCACGGCAAGAACCATTCCTGCAACGGACAATATGGCTGTGATCCTCAGAAGGATGGGCACACGCTTCAGCTTCCCCTCGTGTGTCAGCCAGTCGGCCACATAAAGGTTGAGTCCGAGAACCAGACCGGGAGTCAGGAAGAATACGATAAAGTTACTGACCCTGACCATTGTGTATGCGGTGCTGCCCGTTCCTCCGGCATATATGTACGCAGCCCTGTCAAACCACAGCAGGAAAAACGCCATTACCTCCATGAAAACGAGTATGGCTTTTCTGCTCCTTGACATGAATCTCGTATTAGCGAGCAGAAGAATAAGGATGGCGCATCCTCCGCACAGCATAAGCATCAGATTCAGTTGATGTTCCCTGATCAGTTCAAACATACTATCCGTCTCCCTTAGCATTACTATGAAATTATTTTGCCGACCACGCCACGCACTTTACGGTACCGGCCGCGATCGGCAAATAATTACGCAACATCCGCTGCTTCGTGATTACGATTCAAGCATATGCTCAAGCGAATCCTCAACACTTTCAGTGAGCGATTTCATCATATTGACCGAAGATTCCGTCTCGTCCGAAGACGCGACCAGATTCTGTGCACGCATGTTGACGTTCTCGACTATACCCGACAGACGTTGCGATTCGGTTATGAGTCTGTCGATGGTCTCCTTGATCTCGATATTGTTCTTGTTACTGTCATCGGCCGTAGTCTTGGAATTGTCCGCGAGATTCTTGATCTCTTCTGCGACAACCGCGAAACCTCGTCCCGCTTCACCCGCGCGCGCCGCCTCGATGGAAGCGTTCAGTGCAAGGAGGTTTGTCTGGCTCGATATTGCAATTACGTCCGCGTTGTTTGCTCCGAGCTTTTCAAGATTTGATTCAATGTTGCTGATGACGTCATTCAGATTCTTAACAAAGTCCTCAACCTCGATCATCGACTGTGAGATCGCGCTTGTCTGCTGCGCATTGTCCGCACTCGATTTCTTGATCTGCTCGATCGAATCCATCAGTTTGCCGAAGTTCTCTTTGATACCTTCGCTTACCGATACATTCTTCTCGTTCATCTCATCATGAACACGCTGAACCTCCTCGGCAAGCTGCATTGCCTTTTCCTTCTCGGCATCCGCTCTGTCCTTAATGAAATGTACGCAGTTAAGCTGATGGCTGAATCCGTTATATATTGCAATGGCCATTTCACGGCATGTCTCATATCCGCAGCATCCGCAATCTATATGACGCTTCTCGGGATTATCTTTCTCCATCTTATTGAATATCGAATCAAGTTCAATATCCGAAGGAATCTTGTAAGCGCAGTCCTTACTTCTGTCTGTATACTTCCGTAGAAAATCATCCAACCGTAGATTAGCGAACTGCTTGTTAAGAGCTTCAAGTCTCTTCTGAGGTGTCAGCTCCCTTCCCCATGCGGACTTCTTCGAACCGTTCTTGCTGTCGGAACGGATCTTCTGAATGCTCTCGAAAACATCCTCGTCCAAGGTCTTACGGTTATCGACACCGGTACCGTACAGACATCCGTTCGTGCAGTTAAGCGCATCAACAAACAGGTATTTTGTTCTGCCTCCTTTGATACGGTCCTTGTTGCGGCGAAGATACTCATACATATGATGTTCGCCTTCCATCTGACGGACAAGGGCATCCTCGCCGAGGAGCCAGTACACGTTCTCTTTCAGGCCTCCGGGCATCGGATAGATTGAACCGAGTCCATACTCGATCTCATCTTTATACGGCTGAGCCCCGCTCACAGGATGTTCCTTAAGGTAAGCGACAAGCTTTGAAAATGTAAGGTTATACGAAACGACGCCGTTATTGTTCGGATCGTCTATCTCATTCTTCTTGGCTATACAAGGGCTGATGAACGCCAATTTATCGGTTACGTTCATATACTTCTTCATATATATGGCCGCACACATCATCGGGCTCTGAACGGGCATAAGCTTCGGAAGGAGTTCCGGCAGATAACGCTCTATATAGCCGACAACAGCGGGACACGGCTGAGAGATACCGCCGTAGAATTTGCGTTCCGTAATATACTTTATATAACCCCATGTGGTGATATCCGCACCGAATGATACGCTGACGAAACGATTAACCCCGAGCTTTTTAAGCATTCCGAGATACTTCTCGTACTCTTTCGGGTAATTTGCCAGAAATGCCGGAGCTATTATGACCGAGATCCTCTGTCCGCTCTTCAGATCCGCAAAGAACCTGTCTACGTCATCCACATACTCGCGGGCTCCGTGTTCACACGCATCTATACAGGATCCGCATGCGATACATTTTGCGGGATCAACTTCGATAACATTTGCCCCGTCCTTTTCTACCGCTACATTCGCTCCTATACAGCTGCATGATCTGATACAACGATTGCATCCGATACATTTTTCGTTAGTCTTTACAAGACTCATACTCTCACTTCCTTGATCCGGTGTATAATATGATCGCGTACGGTCACAGATTAATGCTAATCAAAACAGCCGTTATTGTCAAGGACCGCCTCATATAATATCCGTATGTTTTATGGGTGTTGGGGGTTAAGAAAATCCGATAATATGCCGAAACATTACAAAATAGGTTTGTTTACCTTATTATTGTTGAGTGGGAGTGTAAAAGGAGAGACAAAATGAGCGGGAAACTGAGATTAACAGCGTTTTTGATGGTATTTGCCATTCTTGTATGCCGTATAGGTATAGTGAATGTAAATGCAGCCGAAGGTGTAAAGAGCGATAAAGTCCAAACGGAGCTGTCCGGTCTTCGGATCACCGACCTTTCACAACCGGTCGCGGGGCATACTCTCGACTTTACGGCAAGGATACGCTCAAACGAAAACGTGACCTGGGAGATTCCGGTCATATGGATAGATGATCTCGGAAACACCGCTTACGAGGCACAGCCCGGTCGTAAGTACTACCCCAGTTTCGCGTTCTATATTCCCGAGGGATACTCCTTAAGCGCCAAAGCTTCAGGCGGACACCTCGGAATCAAACTTCCTGATTTTCTTACCGGATTATTCGGCAAATCATCGGTTGCTTTTGTCGGTGATGCCGGAACGGGCATAACATACATAACTTACATCCCCGCCTACGTTGCGGCTGCTCAGACCCGTGACGCTTCTCTCTCGGCAAGTGATCCCGCAGAAAAGGCTCCCGCTATAGCGCCCGCAATTAACATTTCATCCGGAACACCTTATGTGGATCCATACTCCGATGATCACCGTTTGGATGATAACGATAAATATGAATCAGGCAAATCCGCGAATGGCGGTTCCTCACCCAACAACGTCATACCGTACGATCCGTACAAACAGGTACGCATCCACTGTTCCGAGAACGTTATTGCTCTGATGGGGGAAAGTGCGCTCAACGAACTTGTCACCCTCATCAAAAACAAACTCGAACCCCAGGCCGTCAACCTGCTGAAGAGTTCGTTTGAAGGTTATTCTGACAATGCTTCGTCATTAGGCAAACAGATCGGAATGTATATCTATTACGAGTCCGGATCCGTGACGGATGCGGAGACCGGAAAATCATTCAATACACCCAATAACGCTCTTGCATATGTCTCCGGAAGCTATTTAAAAGACGCTACCGGCGAAAACGTATTCAAATATATACTGGGAATCGACACCGCTACATTCATGGAGCAGAATCCCGATACCGGGAAATGGCAAATAAACCATAACGAGGAAGACAACCTCGAAAATACACTCGTCCATGAGATGATGCATGCGTTCATGGATGACTATACACGGCGTGGGATGATGGCCGACGGAACGGAAGTATTTCCATCCTGGTTCACGGAAGGTTTGGCTTCAGCCGTTGAAAATATATACCAGTTCAGATCATATTTGTTCCAGACACTCGGAGAGGTGAAGACCGGCGACGTGACTGTCTATGAATTTAAGGACAGTGTCAACCGTTATGTGCCCAAGGATTCCGGTACCGACTACAGGATCCCTTATTCCAACAACAGTATACTGAGCAAGTATACTGACACGACGCTTCAGAATTCCTACAGGTATAATCTCTCCTTCTCTAACCAGTCTGAAAATACCGGAAGCGCATACGTGTCCGGATATCTTGCGATAGTTTATCTGGGATACCTTACGGCAGTCCGCGACGGATATCAGAATGTAGTAACACCTCCCGATTATGAAAACGGGGTATACCCCACGGTAGACATGGATTCAATCAGATACGGTGCGGGACGCATAATCGACCTGATCCACGAAGGCTATAGTTTGGACAGCATTATCAGTCATATTTCCGCGCTTCCCGGCGAAGATACCGGCTCCTACTATGCCGACACTGCTGCTTTTGAGAGCAGTTTCATAAGAGGTACCAATGAGGACAGCAATATCCGAACCATCAAATCCGGTAAAAACGGGATTGCCGAAAACGTTCTGGGCTCCCTTGAATTCTGTAATTACTATCTTAACTTCCTGGAGAACAACAGTTATGCGGACGGTGATTCCAAGAATCTCGCAAGCGGATGTATCCTCTCGGAAGACCAGCATCTTTATTCTCCTCTCGATCAGCCGAATATTGATGAAACGAGCGAGTACTACCGGATACTTGATACACAGAATTTCGTAACGTCAACTGTGAGCGATGCCGATTCTTGGGACATCTCCGGCGCCACGCATTATGATACACACACCGCAGAAGGATCCGATACTTCGCAGGGCGCTGCAGCGGCAGCGGCAAAGCCGATCGAAGTCATTCCATCGGAAGATGTGGCGGATGTTACCGCGGAAACGGAATCATCCGAAGTCGCAGCACCCGAAACGGCTGTTTCCGGATCTTCTGCTTCCGAACCTACCGTTTCCGAACCGACCGTTTCCGAACCCGTTGCTTCTGAGTCTTCTGCTTCCGAACCGGCTGTTTCACAGCCTGTTCCTTCAGATCCCGTCGAAGAAACAGTTATGCCTCAGCCCATTGTCGGTGTCGAACCCCAGGTGATCCCGGGCGATTCCGAAATGCTTCCCGAACAACTCGTTTCCGAGGGTGAGCCGTGTACTATCCTTCCTCACGAAGAGGATGCCATTGTACCGGAGTACGATGAACCCGTTGCACAGCCTTCCGATGAGCCCGACGGGGATGGCGGTAACGACGGTGATACATCGTCATCGGATGACAGTTCGGATGACAGTTCGGATGACGGTTCCGACGACAGTTCAGACAGCGGCAGCGATCCCGGAGATGAATCCTCATCCGATGACAGCGCGGCAGAATAAGTCACACGATTGCGCAAATGTTACAAAATGAAATTTACATACGCTCCGATAATTGATACAATACGTTCATGAGAGCGATATTCGTTACAGTAGGCTATTTTTCCGAAGTCCTTCTGTTCATATTCATACTGATCCTGCTCAGAAAGCAGAACTCACTCAGAAACGCCATACTTAAACTGTTCATGGCTTCTTTCGTGGCAGTTCTCGCCAATCTGATCATAGCAGGATCGCCCGTCAGGGTTCTCACCAATTTCGGTTTCTCGCTGTATTTCTCCGCAATCGACTTCATCACATACTATCTTCTCATATTCGCCTTCGTATACACCGACAGGCCAAGATTCCTTAAGATATTCACGAACGGTTGGCTGATCGTGGCGATCTTAGACTCGATAAACCTCTTTGCAAGCGTATGGACAGGCCATATGTTTACCATGTATTCGATGAAGCTTTCCGACGGATCGATCGCCTTTCAGACTACCCCGACGATGCTCTTTAACATCCATCTGGCACTTTGTTATCTGCCGATACTGTTCGCCATGTATCTGCTTGTATCGTCACTTATCAGATCCGTGGGATTTTACCGTTTCAAGTATATTCCTATCCTTACATCCGTTTCCGCGATCGTACTTCTTAATATCGCATACATGTATTTCCTGCTTCCTTTCGACTGGTCGGTACTGTTCTATGCTCTGGCGGGACTTCTCCTCTTCTTTTTCTCGCAATATTATGTGCCGCGAAAGCTCATGAACAACACCCTGCAGCTTGCGGTTGATTCGATGAAGGAGGGTATACTCCTCTTTGATACCGATCGAAACATCATCTATATAAACAAGAGGGCTCACGACCTGTTTGACAACCTCTCGATCGAAAGCTTCTCATTCGGAGATTATCCGATCTCATCGTGGATTGAAGGAAAGGATCCGGATAACCTTGAAGAATTCGTGGAAAATCACCCGATGACCATCAAAGACCGCACGATGATAATCAAGGTCGATTACAGAAACTGTGTCAACAATAAAGGACAGAGTCTCGGCTCATTCTTCCTGTTCGAGGATGTCACTCACGATCACAACCTTATGAGGAATCTCGAAGACGCCCGTGCCGAGGCAAATAAGGCCAACAATGCAAAGAGTATATTCCTTGCCAACATGTCTCATGAGATCAGGACACCGATCAATTCCATTCTCGGAATGAACGAGATGATCCTTCGCGAATCGCAGGATGACCAGGTGCTCGAATATGCGCATGACATACAACGATCCGGAGACACTCTTCTGTCTCTGATCAACAACATACTTGATTTTTCGAGGATCGAATCCGGCAAAATGGAGATCAGCCCGGCCGGCTACAATCCTTTTAAGATGCTTCGTGAATGCTATCACCTTGTCGCACCGCGTGCACAGCAAAAAGACCTGCCGATCGTGATCAAGTGTTCCGAAAACATTCCCGAAGAACTTCTCGGAGATTCCCAGCGCATCAAGCAGATACTTGTCAATCTTCTGACCAACAGTATCAAATACACGCAGGAAGGCGGCATTGATCTTTCCGTCAACTGGAAAGCGACCTCTGATTCGTACGGCGAGATCTCATTTGTCGTTTCGGATACGGGACAGGGTATTTCGGAAGAGAACATTGCCAAACTCTTCAGGATATTCCAGCGTGTCGATGAGGAACACAACAGGAACATTGAAGGAACGGGTCTCGGACTTGCGATCAGCCGCCAGCTTGCGATCATGATGGGCGGTGATATCTCGGTATCCTCAACTCCCGGCAAGGGCTCCGAATTTACTGTCCTGCTTCCGCAGAAAATCATAAACGGCAACCTTCTCGGACAATTTGTCATGACCGGGGAATTCACGCACATACCCGAGCATTACACCGAGTCATTCCATGCACCGGACGCTCGCATACTTGTCGTTGACGATATCGATCTGAACCTTAAACTGGTATCTTCGCTTCTTAAGAAGACCGGACTGAAGGTCGTAAAGGCATCGGACGGAAACACTGCCGTAAAGCTTTGCGCCGAGGAGGATTTCGATCTTATTCTCATGGATCATATGATGCCCGATCCGGACGGATATGAAACGATGAAGATCATCAGAGCGGCCGGCGGACACAACTCGAAAATACCCGTTATAGTCCTGACAGCCAATGCGATAGAAGGTGCCAAACAGAAATATCTCGATATGGGCTTTGACGGTTACCTTTCAAAACCCGTCCTCGGTAAAGAGCTTGAAGATATGCTCATCCGATTCCTTCCCGAAGACAAAGTACATGAATAAACAGATCAAAAGAGGCGCCGATCATTTCTTCAGCGCCTCGAATTTTTCTTTCATTGTGGGGTTGTCTTTTGTCAGTTTCTTGATGCTTATCTCATCGACCTTGTTGTTGGCGATCCGCAACTGATTGTCGGATCCCAGAAGTTCTTTTTTGACCTTCTCCAAATGCTGTATCGTTTTATCTATCTCATCTATCGCCTTGTCAAAATGAGAATGCGCAAGATCGTAATTGCGTGAAAAATCATTCTTGAAGTTTATCAGGCTGTCCTCAAAGTTTGATATGTCTATATCCTGATTCCTGATAAAAGCAAGTTCCTGTTTATATGACAGTGCATTCATCGCGGCATTGCGAAGCAGTGTAATGATCGGTATGAAACACTGCGGCCTTACCACATACATCTTGTCATAAAGATGCGATACATCCACTATCCCGCTGTTATACAGTTCACTGTCGCTCTCAAGCATGGAAACGAGCACCGCATATTCACAGTTCTTCTCTCTGCGATCCTTGTCGAGCTCCTTGAAGAAATCCTCGTTCTTATGTTTTGTCGCGGTCTCATCCATTTCATTCTTCATCTCAAACATAATGGATATGATCTCGACCCCGTTTTCATCAGCCTCACGGAAAATAAAATCTCCTTTGCTTCCGCTTCTGGCATCATTGTCCTTACCGAATTGTGCATTTCGAAAAGCAGCCGCACGGAGCTTTTCAAACTCGGTTTCGCAAAATCTCTCAAGCGACTCTCCGACCATCTTGGTGGAGAGCTTTGTCTTCATGTCTTTGTAGTAAGCGATCTGCTCATCCTTCTGTTCGAGAAGGAACCTGTCTTTTTCCTTCTGACGGAGAAGTTCATTCTCAAGATCGTGTTTTGCGTTCTCGAGTTCCTGTTTCTCTTTCTCTGCCTTTGTCACGGCCTCCATTACGGCGATCTTCTTCTTGTCCTCAAGCCCATCGATCGTACTCTTAAGGCGCGTTATCTCAAGATCATGCTTCTCCTTGAGATGCTCCGTCAGCATCTGTGCCTTCTTATCAAGTTCTTTTTCGAACTCGGCATCCCTTATCTGTGCTATTATCGAGCCGAGCTCGGCATCATCGACCGTAAAGGCCTGTCCGCAATGCGGGCATTTCAGTTCAGCCATCCTATTTCCTCTCGAGGCAGAGCATCGTCAGGTCGTCAAACTGAGGTGCGTCGCCGACGAATGCGTTAACACTTTTGTGCATATTATCAAGAAGACTCTCAAGATTCTCCTTCGCGTTTTCGTTAAGTACATCGATCATCTTCTCGAGTCCGAACATCTTATTGTCACCGTTTGTTGCCTCGGGAACGCCGTCCGTATATATGAACAGTCTGTCACCGTGATCAAGCGTTACCTCGAAATCGACATACTTCATTCCGGGCATTCCTCCCGCAACGAATCCGTGCTTATTGACATTAAGTTCAAACCGTTCTTCCGCCTTTTTGTATATCACGGGATCCTCATGTCCCGCATTCGCATATGTAAGCTTTCCGGTCGACAGTTCAAGAATACCGAGCCACAGCGTTACAAACATATCCAACTTGTTATGTTCGCACAGATCGTTGTTAACGAACGAGAGTATCTCCGAAGGATCTCCGCCGGTCCTCGTTCTGAAACTTGTAAGGATATTCGTGACCATCATGAACAGTGCCGCTGGTACACCCTTACCGGATACGTCTCCGATCATGACCGCAAGATGGTCATCATCGATCAGGAAGAAATTATAGAAATCACCTCCGACTTCCTTGGCGGGAGTCATCGATGCATATATGTCAAAATCATTTCTGTCCGGGAACGCCGGAAACTCATTGGGTACTGAACCCTCCTGGATCGCACTCGCAAGAGACAGCTCCGTTTCTATCCTCTCGTTCTCCGCTGTCACCTTTGTCAGGTTCCCGATGTAGGTGAGCATATCCGCTTCCATCTTGTCAACGGATACGGCAAGATCGTATATCTCTTTGATCTTACTGACATCGTCAAGTTCGGGGCCCCTCGTATTATCCTTTGCAAAGCGCGAAGCCTCAACCGATACTTTTCTTATCGGGATCACAAACTGATTACGCAGGTACGCTCCGGCGAATATCGCAAACATGATCGCAAGTGCAGCCGTCGAAATAAGGATTGTGATCAAATACGGCGTCCTCGCTTCCGCAAGTACGCTCATGGGTCTTTGGATACACAGTATAGCCTCAACGTCTCCCGCAGAACCCTTCACGGGTACGAGCGTAGTTATATGAGGTATCGAACCGTCCGAGGTCTTGTACCTGTATACGGTCTCATAAGGCTTCTCTTTGTTGTAGATCGCCTCATACTTGTCCCTGTATTCGTCATTCGTGGTATCACGTTTATGACCGAGCTCCCACGGTGCGTAATTTGTATTGGCAACGGAATTGTTAACCGAATTGAATATCGATACGAACCGTCCGTAATCGGTCGTGTCCACATCGATGACGTACAGAAGCGATACGTTCATCGCATTGCAGTAAGCGTCGAGATATGATTGTATCCGCTCATGCTCTTCCTTCTCATCACCCTCAAGATAATCTCCGATGTGATCTCCGTTTATGAGCGTCGTCGCCGTATCCGCCATGTGATACGTCGACTCTGAATATTCCTTTTTGAACGCATTCGTAAAACTGATCAGTCCGATCACGCCGACGAATACCCCGAATATCGCCAGCAGTATAACGACGGCTCCGATCATGTTGAAACTCATGCTGGACCGCAGTCTGTCTATCTTGCGTGTCATTATTTCATCCCCTTATATACACACTTACAGGTTCTTCACAAGCTTCAGTATATTACTCCCGTCCCTGTTCTCATAGATGACATCGTCCATCATCTTCTTGGTCATAAAAATGCCGAGTCCGCCTATCGGGCGATCTTCAGCGGCAAGTGTGACATCGGGATCATCTTTGGCAAGAGGATCATACGGTGCACCGTTATCTTTAAACGTGATCTCCACACGTTTCGGATCTTCAAGTATGCACACACCGACGAAAGCATCACCGGTTCCCGGAGCATATGCATAGCTTGCAATGTTGACGAATATCTCCTCGACCGCAACATCTATCTGCATCTGCACCTTTACGGGACACTCCGCTTCTTCAAGGCAGGCATCGACATGATCGAGTACCTGCTGAAGATTGGACGTAAGTGCTTCGATATTCAGTTCCCTGCACTGTCCCAAATCACTCATTTTGCCGTTATTACCATATCAACGCGGTCTTTTCTGACTCCGACCGCAACATCTTTTGCAAGACTTGCAACAATGGACTTCTCAAGTTCATCCCATGCAGCGTCAACATGAACTTCGTTATCGGATCCTTCGTCAAGGGATGCTCTGTATTTACTCAGCGACCACACAAGCGGATCTCCTGCCATTTGGATCTCCCCGGGAACACACATCCCCATCCCGATGTAATCGCTGTATCCGCTGCCGTATTCCTGCTGCAGTTTCATCACGTTATCGTAATTGAGAAGACCGTTCTCGATGATCTCACCGATCTTGCCCATGAAACCTTTGGCCGCAGCATTCTTACCCGACGTCGATACCGAGAGCAGTTCGCTCTTCTTCTCTTTGTTCATGTCGGTCTTGACCGTCAGCCTGATCCGGTACACTCCATCTTCTTCCTCGACCCACAGAAGCGCCATGAAATCAGTGGTCATTGCCTTAACCATCCCGATGGTCTCCTCAGCCAGAAGGCGCAGGTGAAGCATCTTCTTGCCGTCGATATTCTGATGGCTTATGAACTCATCGATCTTCTGAAGTGCCGCAGAAGCGTTCTCCTCCGTATTGTTAACATACATCTCACCGGATTTGTTCATTATCTACCTCACTCGATCGTAAGAATATCGGAAAATCCCGTAACTTCGAATATCTCGTTAACTTCCTCTGATGTGTTCTTTACGACCATGCTTCCCTGATTGTTCATGATCTTCTGAGCCGACAGAAGAACACGCAGGCCGGCACTGGAGATATACTCAAGTCCCGCGAGATCAAAAACAAGCGAATCCTTACCGGAAAGCTCAGCCTTTACGACCTCTTCGAGTTCGGGTGCAGTTGTCGTATCGAGTCTTCCCTCCAGAGCGATCTCGATCTTGCTTCCTTCAACCTTTTTTTCAATGTTAAGCATTTTGAATCTCCTTTCAGGTTATGATGAAAACATCACTATATATGATAACTCAATTATGCAATATTATCTATCTTTTTCTTCCTCGATCTGCTGCCTTTCGACAAGTTCGGCGAAGAATCCGTTTTGGGCCATAAGTTCCTCATAAGTGCCGTCCTCGATGATCTTTCCGCCCTCAAGCACGATTATCCTGTCACACTGCCTTATCGTCGACAGTCTGTGCGCGATTATGATCCTCGTGCACTTCATCGCATCAAGTGCATCGGAAACCTGCTTCTGAGTAACATTGTCAAGAGCGCTCGTGGCTTCGTCAAATATGAGAATGCGCGGTTTGGGAGCCACGGCGCGTGCGATCAGAAGTCGCTGCTTCTGTCCGCCGGATACACCTCCCGAACCTTCGGATATAAGCGTGTTCATTCCCATAGGCATCCGACGTATATCTTCCGCAAGGCCCGCGATCTCGGCAGCTTCCCATGCAGAGTCGACAGTCAGCCACGGTGCCGATATTACAATGTTGGAGTATATATCGCCCGTGAACAGCTTTCCGTTTTGCATAACGGCTCCGATCTTCTGCCGGAGAGATTTCAGATCAAGACGCTTAAGATCCTTTCCGTCATAGAACACCGCGCCTTTCTGGGGAGTCTCAAATCCGAGCATGATACGCATCAGCGTACTCTTTCCGCACCCGGTCTTTCCGACTATCGCCACATACTGTCCCGGACGGATCTTTAACGATATGTCATCAAGAACGAGCGGCATGTCTTCATCATATCTGAACGAAATATTGTTAAGTTCCACCGCACCCGACAGTCTTGTTACGATCTCCTTGTCTTCGGCAACCTCGGGAAGCGTTTCGAAGAGCGGGCTGACCATCTCAAGTACGGGCTTGATCTGGGCTATCGAGGAAATGATACTCGAAAGCGCCATGAATGCGGAACTGACCATTCCGTATGCGGAATTGAACGCAACGTATTCAGCCGGATTGACGTGTGTCCTGACCGCTTCATAATACAGGAACATCGTTCCGATAAGCGATACCGCCATCGTCATGACGCTGCTGACTTTTAGGAATATCGGCGGATTGAAAGATATCTGTGCCTGCTCCGCATATATTTTGGCCCACCTTCCGAATGCACGTTTCTCGGCACCGGAAAGTCTGATCTTCTGAATTCCCGAGATCAGGGAATAACTGATCCCGCTCTCTTTGTTTGTGATCTCCATCTGCTTTCTCGATACGTTCATCTGTATCATTATCGAAGCGATCGTAACGAGGAGCGTCACCAGAGTCACCATGATCGCCGGCGCAACGAGTCCCGGTGCATATCGGAATATCTGGAAAACATACAGAAGCGAGAACAACGAACCGAGCGCCGTGGACAATACCATGTTCACGAGCTGGTCCGCAAGCGTGGTCACGTACCCGAGTCTGTTCGACAGTTCACCGGCGCTGTAATCCTTGAAGAAATCGGCGGGAAGAGACAACATTCTCATCATCGCTGCCGCCTGAACATTGATACTCAGTTTCGTGTTGATCCTCGTTGAGATCAGAGTTTTGACAACACCGAACAGGAGACCGCCTATCGAAGCACACACAAGGAATACACTTGCACCTATCACGGCTGTCAGTCTTCCCGAATCCAGAACATCGGAAAACAGTATCTTGTTCATCCACGGATTGATCATTCCGACAAGTGTCACCGCGAGCATCGCGATACCAAGCAGCGTTATATCCGATATCGATATCTGTTCGATTATATACTTTACAAGGTCCTTGATCTTAAGCTTTGTCAGAGGAAACGGCTTGTAGAACGCTATCGCTTCTTTGTCGATCTGGCCTTCGTTCTTTCGGTTTATATGAACTGTCCGCTCCGTTTTCCTGTCGTAAAAATCATATCCGGTAAACTTTGACGGAAGAAGAGCGACAACGCTCCCGTCTTCTTTTCTCGTTCCCAAAAGCGCTCCGGCCGCATCCTTACGCCAGCCCGGATCAAGGCGCACCGTACGCCTCATGATGCCGTGCGGCCTCATCAGATATTCAAGAACTTCATTTATATCCGTCATGCTGTCGGGAACTTCTCCCGCTTTCACATGGTAATACTGCAGTATCTCTTCGATAGCGTCCTCGGTCATTCGCCGGTCGTTATTGAGACTGTCATAGAGCTGACGCCCCATGACCGCCCCGGCGATCTGCCTGAACGAATCCGAGAAGGCGGTATCGTCCATCTGTTTACGCATGCGAATCTGTTCGTCAAACCAACCCATCTTCTATCCTCTTAAACGCTCGTGACGAGAGTTCTGTATGCTCCGTTTTGTTTCATCAGTTCATCGTGTGTTCCGCGTTCGACAACCTTGCCGTTATCCAGCACGATTATCTCGTCACAGTCACGTATGGTCGAAAGCCTGTGCGCCACAACGATACATGTGATCCCGCGGTCCTTGATCGACTTGACGACCTCATATTCGGTCTTGGCATCAAGTGCGCTTGTTGCTTCATCAAGAATGATCATCGTCGGATCCTGAGCGAGCACACGTGCGATCTCAAGACGCTGACGCTGTCCTCCGGAAAAATCCCTTCCGCCCTCGGTGATCTTATATCTGTAGTTACCTGTTCTCTGCATGATATCGTCATGGATCTGTGCATCACGCGCAGCCATGATCATCTCGAAATCCTCTATCGAGCTGTCCCACATCTTGATGTTGCCGGCGATCGAATCCTCAAACAGGATTATGTCCTGATCTACAACGGCAACGGATCCTCTGAACACGTTACGGTCTATCTGATCTATCGGTTTGCCGTCAAAGAGTATCTGACCGCTCCACGGTCTGTAGAGGCCCGAAATGAGCTTCGAGAGCGTACTCTTACCGCTTCCCGACGCACCGACAAAAGCAACACGGGAACCCTGTTTCAGTTCAAGATTGAAATCAACAATAAGCGGCTCGGCAAGTTTTGAGTATCCGAACGTTACATTTCTCATCGAAAGCGTTCCGCCGAGCTTATCATACTCATCCGTTTCGGTTTCTATGGCAAACTGAGGATCGTCGGGGTAGTTCATGACATCCTCGATCCTTTCCATTGATGTACGCATCTCCTGTAACATCTGTCCGGCACCTATCAGCTGTCCGGTCGGAGCCAGAAATGCCGTCATGTATGTCTGGAAGGTCATGATCATACCTATGGTGAATGACCCCTGTATCGTGAACCAAACACCTATTGCAAGGATCAAAATGTTCATGGCGGAACTGACGGCTGCGGGAATGATCCCGAGCATCTGATCCTGCTTCTGGAACCGCACGTTCTGCGTGTTGACCGAGGCCTGATAACCCGACCATTTCTCGAAGAATCCGTTCTCGGCTCCGCTCGCCTTGATCGTCTCGATCATATCCACGGCGTTGACCGTGGCCGAGGCCAGTTTACCCGAATCCCTCATCATGACTCTCATTATATTGACACGCTTCTTGGAAATATACCTTGACATGAGCGCATTCACAAGCACGCTGACAAGACCGACACATGTCAGCACAAGTGAATAGCGGACCAGCACAACGAGGTAGAATATCATCATCCCGGTCTGCAGAACAAGAGGTCCGAGAGTATTAACGACCGTCTCCGCGATCGTCGCATTGGACATCATCCTTGTCTGAATATCACCGGCCATACGCTGGCTGAAGAACTCCATCGGAAGGCGAAGGACCTTCCAAAGATAACTGCTGCTTCCGACAGCATCCATTTTGCCGTTCAGGCGCAGCTGGTACACAGCCTGTACCCACGCTGCCACTATCTGAAGGGCCGTTATCACTCCGAGTCCTATGAAGAACGGTGTGACCCATGAAGGATTACGTCCCGGAAGAAGCTGGTCCATGAACACTCTCAGGAATCCCGAACTGACGATAGCGGTAAGGGATGTTATAACAGTCGTTGCGGTAACAAAAACCATAGCCGCGGAACAACCGCGAAGTCGCTCTCTCGCAAAGTTAAGAACGCTTCTTTGTTTGCCGCCCGGCTCAAAGGCCTCCGTCGGTTCAAACAGTATGGCAATACCCGTGAACGCTTCGTCAAATCGTTCCTTGGTAACCGTCAGATTACCGCGGGCAGGATCGTTGATATATACTTTATTTCCCTTGATACCGTTGCATACCACGAAATGATTGAACTCCCAGTGAACGATGCAAGGGAAAGCACCTTCCTCGAACAGTTCATCCGGTTCAAGTTTGTATCCGCCCGCATCAAGTCCGTAGTTTCTGGCAGCCATGAGGATATTCTTGGCGTTGGAACCGTCACGGCTGACGCCGCAATCACTTCTTGCCTGCTCAAGCGGTACCCACTTTCCGTAATATGCCAATATCATACAGAGGGAGGCAGCTCCGCATTCAAGTGCCTCCATCTGCATAACAACAGGGACTTTTGCAACCCCGTGTTTGACCGGTTGTTTTTTGATATGTCCTGACATTAATGATCTTCCTGAAATCAACAGTTCCTAATTGGTAACAAAAGTAATGGGATGGACCGATTTCGTCGTCCCGTCGGGCATCTCTTCATCAACGAACCCTATGGTCCCCCACACAAGCGTTCCGACAAGAACGAACACGATGGCAAGAAGTATAAGCCACACCGGGGTCGATGTGACCCTGATATAATCGTTCAATTCTTCCGGAGAATTGATCCTGTCCATGCTCTTTTTACGAAACAGATCGCTCATAGCGCCCTCCTGTTACCGAATATCCATAAATTTACAATACAGTATGATTTTATCACCGCAACGTTAATATCGCCACCACAAAAATAATATAGTATAATGTTCCTCGTATTAACACCAAACGGAGGAAACATATGAATCACAATATAAGAAGAATACTGAAGATCACATTATGCTCCATGCTGGTCGCGACCCTCTCACTTGCTCCGGCAGGAAACGTTGATGCCAAAGCCAAAACCAAAAAGGCTGCCGCAAAGAGCGTAGTCATCGCGCTCGATCCCGGCCACGACACGACGCATAACGGAGCGCATTACAATTCATTTATCGAAGAGTCCGCAAACCTTGCGATAGCAATGTATTGCAAGCAGGAACTCGAATCGTACAAAGGCGTTAAGGTATATCTGACAAGAAGCACTCTCGACTGCCCTTACGGTGCTGATCCCGCATCATCGACCTCATGTATAACCGGAAGAGTCAATTATGCGATCTCGGTCGGCGCCAATGCGATCGTGAGCCTTCACAACGATCTCGACTCGGATTACGATCCGAACCAGAGCGGCTGTAAGATAATCATACCGAACGCTTTCTACCGTCCCGACATATGTCTTTCGGGACTCGGGCTCGCACAGTCCATTCTCCCGCAGCTTACGGCAACGGGGCTGTCCGTTAACAACTGGAAGCTCTGCCCCAACGGCACGGGTATAGTTTACCGCAATTCTTCGGTAAGCACTTATCCCGACGGGACGCCCAAGGACTATTATGCACTCATCAACAAAGCCAAGACGGCGGGAATCCCGTGTGTCATAGTCGAGCATGCGTACTGTACTTCACCTTCGGACCTTGCCAATCATTTAAGTACCCAGGCTCAGCTCCAGCAACTCGGTGTTGCCGATGCAAGAGGAATAGCAGCTTACTTCGGACTTTCCAAATAGAAAAATCCCCCCTGATCTTTCAGGGGGGATTTTGTCATTTGATCTCAGGCCTTAGCCATGTTCTCAACGCCCTTCAATTCGGCTACGTTGATGGTCTCCATGAAGTATTCGGGATTGCCTGTATAATCCCAGTTCTTACGAAGATTGTTCCACTCGTCAGCCGTGAAAGTTCCTACAGCCCCGGTCTTATCGGTAAATGTTACGTTACCGACCATATCCTTTACGATACGTCCGTGAAGCGATCTCTCGGCTTTTTCATGCTCTTCTCTTTCTTTTTCTCTTTCGCTCTTTCCACCGCTTACATCCTGAAGATCGGATTCCTTAAGAATTTTCTCGTTGTCCATTGCGTTGTCCTCCTTTGCAGATTAACGTTAACGTTCATTGCTCTTACAGTTTAACTGAACCGGCGTCACAAAAGTGTCACACTCAACCTTTATATCCTATCTCATCGGCAAGTTTCTTCTCGATGACCACTATGGCATCCCTGTGAAGACGCATGAACGTCGCCGGGCACATAGGATCGATCTTGTCATCCATAAGAAGCTTTCTTGCGGCATCCTGCTTATTGCC
>JAEEJD010000140.1 GCA_016281675.1 Lachnospiraceae bacterium | reverse complement strand
GCAAGGCCCTCATCACCGCTGCTGGCCGTGTCTATCCTGATAAGCGTCTGTTTGAGCAGGCTCTTGAACACCATAAGGTTCATGAGGTTATCGTCGATCACAAGAATGTCGGCCTCGGGAGCGGTAAACTTCTGGTGGTACATTTTGCGCTTTTGCGCAAGCTTCTGATATGCCCTCTGGTAGTCGCCGAGTTCTTCATGCCTTATCACTTTCTGATCTAGTTCAAACGAGAAGCACGAACCTTCTCCGTATACGCTCTTTGCCTCAAGTGTAGACCCCATGAGTTCCAGAAGCTTCTGGGTAATGTTCATTCCGAGTCCGGTACCTTCAATATTGCGGTTTCGGCTCTCTTCTATCCTGTCGAACTGATTGAACAGCCTTGACATATCCTCGGCTTTTATACCGATACCGGTATCTTTGACCTCGACTTTCAGTGAGATCAGATCCGGCTCTTTTGTTTCGAACCCGATTGAGAAATAAACCGTTCCTTTTTCCGTATACTTGACGGCATTTGTAAGAAGATTGGAGATGACCTGTTTGATCCTGATCTCATCCCCGTACAATACCTTCGGTATCTTAGGGTCGATCTTAAGCTTCATCAGAAGACCTTTGTCATCGGCTTTTGTCTGGATCATATTAACAAGATCGTTGATCACGCTTGACAGATCGTATTCATCCGGATTGATATCCATCTGTCCGGATTCGATCTTGGAGAAATCAAGTATGTTATTGACAAGGCCAAGCAGAGTATGCCCGGCGCTTTTGATACTTTCGGAGTAAGCTATGATGTTCTTGTCGTCCGATTCGCGAAGCACCATCTCGTTCATGCCTAGAACGGCATTTATGGGCGTTCTGATCTCGTGGGACATGTTTGCAAGGAACGAGCTCTTGGCACGTGTCGCCTCAAGCGCAACGGATTTCTCACGTTCAAGGGAATGTACCATACTCTTTTCGTAGTAAATACAGTTATCCTTGTGGTTGAATCCGTTGAATATCGCAGTGGCCATCTGGGTACAGCTCTCGTATCCGCAGCATGTGCAGTTGATGTTTCTGTCCTCTTCGGTCAGCTTGTTCATGCTGACAAATATCTTATCAAGCTGTTCCTCATCCGGAATGCCGTATCTGCATTCCGCCGATCTGTCGGTATATGAGCGCAGGTAATCATTAAGATCAAGATCCGAAAACTGCTCGTTGTATTTTGCGAGCCTCTCCTCCGGAGTCGCATTTCTCGACCAGGCACTTCCGGCTTCCTCTTTCTTGGACTGCTCGCGGATATCAAGAAGTGCATACAGCGCGTCATCGGTCTTGGCCCTGTCGGGATCGACCGCCGTACCGCATATACATCCCTTTTCACAGTTAAGCGCATCTATAAACAGGAACGGAGTCTTGTCGTTCTTTATCCTGTCCTCGTTGATATGCATCCATTCGTACAGATGCTTCTCTCCCTCGATCTGTCTGATATATACCTGATCTCCGAGGAACCACTTCACGTTTTCCGCCAGTCCCCCCGGCGTCGGGTAGAACGACCCGAGTCCGTATTCGATCTCGCTGTGGATCTTGCCGCCTTTGATACCGTGCTTTCTGACGTATTCCATCAAATGCTCAAAGGTAACGTTATACTGAACCAGCCCCTCATTGTTGGGGTCTTCGATCTCAAGCTTCTTCGCTATGCAGGGACTGATAAACGCAAATCTGTCGGTTATTCCCATTTTCTTACGGGCATAAACGGCCGCGCACATAAGCGGACTCTGAACCGGGAAAAGCTTGGGGATCAGATCCGGCAGATATCTTTCAATGTATGAGACAACCGCAGGACACGGCTGTGAGATCCCTCCGAGAAAATCATGTTCTTTAATGTAATTCAGATAACCCCAGGTTGTTATGTCGGCGCCGAAAGAAACACTTATGATACGCTTGACGCCGATCTCCTTAAGTCCTCCGAGAACACTTTCATATTCGTCCGGATAATTGGCTTTAAATGCAGGCGCAAGAAGAAGCGATATACTCTGACCCGCTTTAAGGTCTTCGAAAAATCTCTCCGTGTCATCGGAGAATTCCCTTGCACCGTGAACACAAACATCGATACAGCTTCCGCAGGCAACACACTTGCTGCCGTCAACGCTGATATGAGCCTTTCCGTTTTCCTCACTTGAAACACAGGCACCGATCGCGCTGCAGACCTTGATACATTTGTTGCATCCTATACAGTTGTCATTTGTATATACGATACTTTGATTCATATCAGTTTTCACCAAGAAGCCTTACTACCTCATCATAATCATATTTATCCGAAGCATCCCGTATCTTATCGGACAGATCGTCCGTATAGTCTTCAAGCTTTGATACAGCCTCATCAAGCGCAGCACAGTCCATAGCCTTGGCTGCTTCTTTGATCTTTTCATATATCTCTTTTCTCGGATCGATCCGATTATCAAGCGCCGGACGGAATACTTTGTCATGATCCCCGAGAGTCTCGGAGCCTGCCACTTTCTGCTCGATTCCGAATGTTACGGCCGAACCCTTACCGGTCTCGCTGTCGATATGAAGCGTTGAATCCATAAGT
>JAEEJD010000139.1 GCA_016281675.1 Lachnospiraceae bacterium | reverse complement strand
GTACCCGCCATGACACGCCAGACAATAAGTCCGGTAAGTGCCGCAAGGAGAGCAACAAGAAGTATCCTTACCGCAAGCATCTCGAATACTCTCGGCTGCTTGACTATCGTGAAGAGATTTTCCTGTATGACGCTTCCGTCACCGTTATTTAACACCTGAATATGTAATGTGTAGTTTCCGTACTTAAGGCCTGTATATTCAAGATCCGACAGTTCGCTTGCATGCTTTGTTATACCGTCATCGTTGGCCCCGTCAAGGTAAACATGAACGAGCGGATTGATCATTGTATAATCAAGTACGGCGGGGCATATCTTTATACGTCCGTCATACGCCGGGATCGTATATGTACCGTCTTCACCCTCAAGTATCTCTTCTTCTCCCGCATAGATCGATCTTATACCGGTCTTGACACGTACGGATTCTTCAGCGAAATAATCAAGATTGACTATCGAAACACCGCTTCTTCCTGCGATGTAAAGGTTTCCCTCATCATCCATCGCACTGTAGGCATTTGCGGTTGGTATGCTCGTAAGACCGTTCGCCATCATGTAAAGGTTGTAATCTTTTACGTTATCGGCGAGCATATCGGCTGTTTTGACACAGTAAATACCGTACGATGACAGTATCCACATATTGCCTTTATGATCAAAATACAGATCGTAATTGTTGTTATAAGGAAACGTCGTTACATTCGTTATCACGCCGTCTTTGATATACTGTATCGAGTTGGACGTGACTAACCAGAACACTCCGTTCTCTTCATCTTTTTTGATCTTCATGATGACATCACTCGTAAGACCGTCATCACGCCCTAAATGTCCGGCAAGTGTACCCGAACGGTTTATCTCATATATCCCGTCTCCGTCAGAACCGGCATATATCTTTCCGTCATCCATCTCGCATACGGTAAGGAATGTTGCATTCTCAATGCCTTCAGCTTCTCCGGCGCTTGTGGCGACCATGCCGTTTCTGATTATACCGAGACCCTCGTTCGTACCTACAAGTATCGCGTCGTCCGACGCAAAATACACGCACCTTACCTCATTACTCGGCAGGCCGTCAGATTTTGTATATGACTTTATCGTTCCGTCGGGTAATAAACAGACAAGCCCGAGATCATGTGAGAACGTACATACCCATACGTTTTCGCCGTCATATGCAACGCACCTTACCCTGGCATCACCGATATACTCGGTAAGATCGTTCTTCACCGGATGTCTTTTCTCATCAAGTACATACAGTCCCGTATCGGTAGCTATGTAGAACTTTTTGCCTGCAATACACGTGGCGTTTACGACACCCGGATTGATGGCCAGGTTTTTCGTCATGTCAACGAAGTTGTTCGCAACGATCTTCATCACACCCTGCGAAGAGGAAGCGACCCATATATTTCCCTGATAATCAGATGTCATCATCTCGATCGCGCTGTCAACAGGGAGATTTCCCAGCACGTTGAACCTGTCCGATCCATCAAGATATCCGAGCTTTATCATGGAAGCCATCCAAACTCTTCCGCAGTCATAGCTTATCCAGCGTATGCTGTCCGCGGGAGCAACAGATATCTTTTTAAGAGTGGATGCCTTTGATCCGAACTTGCCGTAGTATGCATTTGAGCTCTCGGTTCCGATGTAAATGCGGCCTTCGTGTTCCGGATCTGCCATGACAGTTGCGATCGTCTCTATACCGAGATCTTCTCCGGTATACACTTCTGTTACGACACCGAATTCAACCGCAAACAGCCGGCCGTTTCTTGTCACGCCGTAGATCTTACCGTTGTTGTCACGGTCAAGTCTTAAGACACGCTCATTGTTTATGCGTTCATCATCAACTATATGAAGATGCATATCCGGATCTACGTAACACAGTCCTGCGGTAGTCCCTATATAAACGTTTCCGTCGCGATCCTCCGTAAAATGTCTTATTGATGATGACGGCAGTCCGTCCTTATATGTGAAATGTGTTCTTTTTGAACCGTCCAGAAGTACGACACCGTTATCATTCGTTCCGACCCATATCCTGCCGTGGCTGTCTTCAAACATGCCTCTTCCGCTCGTCAGTCCGTCAGACGTATCAAGACGTTCAAAAACCGAGCCGTCATAACGGATGATACCGCTGTATCCTCCTATCCAGACATATCCGTCTGACGCGCCCATAACATAATTCGCGTCCGATGTCGGAAGACCGTTTGTGACATCATACAGTTTTGCCGAATAGCCTATGTCCTTAAGCTGACCTGTTGCGGCATAACCTCCGCCCATGACATTTTCTTCATTAAGACCTTTGTCATACTGTTTGGCGTGACCTTCTTTTGCCTGTGCCGTAAGACTTACGGGAAGAAGGCATGACAATATAAGTAAAAGGGCAGCCGTCGCTGTTATTTTTTTGATCTTTTTCATAACCACGAACAACCTCCTCACACGTCCTGACCGTTGTATTTCCTGAGCACTCTCTTAACCTCGGGGAGCGCTTCCATAAATACTTCTATTACCTTCGGATCAAACTGGGCGCCCGATCCTTCCTCAAGTATCTGCAGAGCTTTTTCGAGAGGGAATGCAGGCTTGTAAACACGCGGGCTCGTAAGCGCATCAAAAACATCCGCAACTGCCATTACACGTGCTGAAAGAGGTATGACCTCTCCGTGGAGCTTGTCCGGATAACCTTTTCCGTCCCACCTCTCATGGTGATACGCAGCCATGTTTCTCGCTTCTTTCAGATAGTTCTCACCCTCGACCGTGCTGATCGCATTTTCAAGTATCTTCTTACCTGCGGTCGTATGTGTCTTCATGATCTCAAATTCATCGGGATCGAGTTTGCCGGGTTTATTAAGTACTTCATCGGGAATGTTGATCTTTCCGACATCATGGAGCGGCGCACTCATCTCAACGTCGGCCATATATTTTTCGGTAAGCTTTGATGCATAGTAGCCTTTGCGTTTAAGGCCGTTTAATATGATCCTTACATATGCCGCAGTCTTCTGGACGTGGGCACCGGTGTCGGAGTCACGATTTTCAACCATATCAGCCATCGTCACGATAAGACCGTTCTGCATCTTGGCGGTAGCTTCGGCATAATGTCGTATGTCACGCATCTGCTGCGCCATGCTTGCTTCCATTTTGGAAACGGCCTTGTAGAGTTCTTCTATCTCGTCGTTTGTCCTGATGTCGAGCGAACGTATCCGCTTTACGCTTTCGTCTATCGCATCCTGTTCATCCTCGTTCCTGACAAAATCCTTTGCGCAGCTCGTCATGCTGCCGACCGGGTATACGAGACGGTATCTGAACACGGTAAGACTGAACACAAGAACAAGCGCGCAGAATCCGGAAAAGATCATAATTGCCTTTAATATGAATTCGCGTGCATATGCGGACATATACGCCATCGAAACATCGACACCGACATATGCAACGGTCTTTCCGGACGAGTTCTTTACCGGATGGTAATATGTCATTACCCATCCGAACGTGTCGTCCGATTCGATCGGCTCTATCTCCTGTCCGGCAAACATTGCGGGAAGATACGGCTCGAACGCCTCCTCAAACTCAACAACCTCTCCGGGTGCGTATCCGGGAACATCGTCCACATCAAGATCGAAAATGAATGTACATCCGCGTTCGTTTATCCTGACAACATACAGATACTGTATCTCCGGAGCCGCGTCCTTCAGGCCGTAGAGCATTTTCTTCGTCTCTTTGTATCCTACCGCATCCTCACCGCGGACAAGGTAATCATCCATCCTGTCCCCGTCGATGTTCTCGGCAACGAACGTAGCTATATGGATCGCATTTTGTGTATATTCGTCTTTGACGTTTTCATAATAGAGTTTGAGACTGATAAGAGTCATGATGAGTGCAAGCGATATCGACGATACCGCCAGTATAAGGCTCATCTTTCTAAGCAGTGCGTGACGTCCGCTTACGGCTTCGTTCTTGCTGATCCTCTCGTTAGAAAGAGGTCTCTGATGCCACTTGCTGTCCCTGATCGCCTT
>JAEEJD010000138.1 GCA_016281675.1 Lachnospiraceae bacterium | reverse complement strand
TTGTCTGGCTTGTTCTTTGCATATCGCTTTACACCGACCTCGGAAAGAAGCTTGCGATGTACGTGATACTTCCGGTAACGCTCCTGTTCGGCGGATACTGCCTGAGGATATTTGTCGGATTTAACGTACTTGATAACATATATCTGTTCCTGACACCTCAGAAGGCCGTACTGCTGATCGCGGTTCTGGTGTTTACGGGAATCTTTATCGCCTTTGTTCTTCCGATGTTTAAGATAAGGTTCGCATCGGCACTTCCTTTTATGTATATAGGTGCTCTTGTTCTGGGTAATCTTGTTCTCTTTGCATATGACAGGGAACTTTATATCGGAAACCTGGGAGCGTTTGCCGACAATCTGTTCAGACAGAGCGGATGGGGTATGTTCCCGTATTTCGTGATAGGGACGGTATTCCTTCTCGTCGCGGAATATATCATACGCAGGATAAAAGGGGAAGTGTGGCGCATCGGAGACAATGCGTACAATATAACCCTGACCGTGGGATTTTTACTGATCGTTCTTGCCGCATCGTTCGGAAGAGGAGACGTTCTCTATGAGAACGTCGGAGACTCGGGAAACCGTGTGCTGCTGCAGATCACACCGCTCGTCGTGATGACGCTCGGGGAGCTCTTCTTCGACCTTTTTGCGAAGTCAGGATCTAAGGGTGAATGATATGCTGGGGTACATCAGATCGATCGTAAAAGATCTGAACAGAACGATATATGTGGGCGACCGCCTTGAGTCCAACATGAGGGCTCTGACTTTCGTGAGCGTTGTGTCGACGCTTCTCGGAGTGATCATGGTGATCGTCAATTTCTCGAGCGGTATTCTTCTGGTCGGTGCGTCGATCGCAACCGTTATTGCCGGAGCGGGATGTGCATACTGCGCTCATGTACTCAAGAACCGCGAACTGACTATACTGTTTCCTACCATATTCTGCGCGTTCTTCATAACGTTATATGTTGTAACCGGATCCGCAAAGGGGTCCTCTGTACTTTGGGCACTGCTCATTCCGATTGGGATGTGCTATTTTGTGGGAGTTAAATACGGCATTTTGCTTTCCGCATATTTTACAGTGCTCATCGCGATCGTATTCTATTCTCCCCTCAACAAAAATATAAGCGAATACTATACCCCGGAGTTTATGAATCGTTTTCCTCTACTGTACGCCGCTGTTTCGGTTTTCACCGGAATGGCGATGATACAGTATCACAGGATCGCGCTTTTGGAGATCGATCATGCCACCAGGCTGACTGAGGAAGTTGAGAAACAAACTGCCGTAGTCAGGGATCAGAGCAGGAAGATAGAACAGATGTCCCGGCAGACCATCCACACGCTTGCCAATGCAATAGATGCAAAGGATCCGTATAAGAAAGGACACTCAACGCGTGTCAGCCTGTATTCGGGTAAGATGGCTGAAGAACTCGGTTGGGATTCGGAGAGAACGGATGATCTGAAGTATGCGGCATTGCTTCATGACATAGGCAAGATAGGAGTTCCCGATTCTATACTGAACAATCCGAGAACACTGACCGATATCGAGACGGAGATGATCAGATCGCATACGATGATCGGAAGGGATATGCTCAAAGACAGGACTGTCGTTCAAATAGCTGATGATGTCGCGGCTTCTCATCATGAGAGGTATGACGGAAAAGGTTATCCTTCGCATCTTGCGGGAGAAGATATATCGGAGGAGGCGAGGATAGTTGCCATCGCCGATGCTTTTGATGCAATGAACAGTGACAGGGTTTACAGAAGGGCGCTCGGGCCCGAGCGGATACGAAAAGAACTGACCGACGAGAAGGGAGGACAGTTTGATCCCGCATTTACGGACCTTTTTATTAAGCTGTGGGACAGCGGAGAATTTGATGAGATAATGAAGATCGATCCTGTTGAAAACGATGAGGATATCGAGGCTTCATCAACTCTTCTTCAGGAAGTCGTTGAGACATTTGTGTCTCAGGGAAGTAAGGATGAGATCGACATCACTACCGGCATAATGAGCAGAAATGCGGGTGAGAAGGCGATAGCGCGTGTTATGCAGGAAGAAAAGGGTTGCCTTGTATTTATGGATGTCGACAATCTGAAAAGGATAAACGATACATACGGACATGAGGCCGGAGACAGGATTCTCCACATGATGGGTGATACGCTGACCGAAAACAGTTCGGGGAGTCTGTGCTGCAGACTTGGCGGAGACGAGTTCCTTCTGTTCATGAAAAACGTGAGTGAGCAGGAAGCGGGGGACAGGATGACGGCTATCATCCGTGATTTTGAGGAGAATAAAAAAGACGATTCGGAGATAGCGATAGCATCGATATCTGCAGGTATGGTCATGAGTACACCGGAAGATACATACACCGATGTGTATAACAGGGCGGATAAAGCGCTTTATCATGTCAAACAGAACGGTAAGAGCGGATTCGATTTCTATAATGAAGAATCCGGGAATACCGAGAGCGCGGATATTGACGTTGCAAAGCTCGTCAACAGCATCAGAAACAGCGGAAGCTATAACGGTGCGATGAATGTGGACTACCGGGAGTTTGCAAAACTCTACGAGTTCATATCGAATCTTGAAGAGAGGTTCAGATACTCGTTCAAGCTTATTGTGATATCTCTTGAAGCTTCGGGAGATGAAGCTTTCGGTGCGGATGAACTTGAACGTTCGATGAACAACATGGAGCAGTCTATACGTCAGACGATAAGGGACGTGGACGTGCTCACAAGATACAGTAAACAGCAGTTTCTTGTTATCCTGCTCGGGACCGATACCGAAGGTGTCAGATCCGCGGTGGACAGGATATTCAGAGGATATTTCAAGATGAACGGAAGCGGAAGTCTTGTGCCCCGATACTCCGTTGCCGATTTTGCCGATCCGTTATAAGTCGGATTTCCCTTCTTATTTTGTATAAGTGCCGAAGCCCGCAATTGCCTCATCTACGGTCATTGCTCCGGTTCCGACCCCGTAAGCCGCCTGTCTGAACTGTATGACAGCATCATCAGTCAGACCGAACTCTTCCGGCGATAGGATATGATCTTCCGGGACGGACCCGAATGCAGCGTACATACTGTTAAATGACAGATCTTTGGTCGGAGACATCAGCCCCTTTTTCTGAGCCATATTATTAAGTTCCTCCGATGTGATCAGGAATCGCATAAACTCGTTGGCCATATCCCGGTTACTGCTGTCTTTGTTAACCGAAAACTGCAGATTCGGCATGTCAAGGAAGTCGGCTCCGTCATCCGACATGGGAACCGGGACAAAGGTATACTCAAACGGATTGGCGATAAATGCCTCGGAACGGCTCTCGCGTTTCTCTGTTCCGGAAACGGTATCTCCGGATGCGGTCATCATAGGGACGTCACCTTCAAAAAAGCGAAGGATCACGGCATCATAGTTGTTTTCGATCCCGTCACAGGCTTTAAGGTCAACACAGCCGTCGTTTATGAACTGCGCGATCTTTTCCAAGGTCGGTCTCATATATTCACCTGCCGAAGGATCAAGGGAATTGAGCTTTTTGACAGCCTCCGCGTCTTCTGCCACGCTTTTGCAGAAGAGGGGATAACCCGTCACGGAAAAAACAGATGTCGTCTCTTCTTTGGAGAAGCCCATCATCGGGCTTTCATAGCCTTTTTGGTGAAGCTTGTCACACACTTCGACGAGCTCGCTGTAAGTGGAAGGAATGTTAAGGCCTTCTTTTTCAAACAGACTCTTGTTGACGAGCATGCCGTAGGTGTTTGAGAAGACCGGGACCATCGGGAGCGTGCCGTCGTCCGTATTCAGGATTATATTGCTGCGAATGCAATTAAGGTCAAGGCCGAGCGCGGGATCCGCCAGGTTCTCGGCGTGATCTATGGAGGATCTGTACTGATCCCTGCCGTACATCCAGGAGTAATTTACATAGATGTCAGGGGCGTCATTACCGTCAAGGACTGTACCGATCATGTTGTTATAGTCATCGATCTTGGTATATTTCAGTTCTGCGTTGGGATAATGAGCATTGAAACGATCAAATTCAGCCTCCAGAGCCTCAAAGTTGTCGTAACCGCCGGCGACATTGATCTTGCAGCTTACGGATGTGTCCAGAGACGGCGTAAAGCCCTTATCGGGCGCCTTTTCCCGGTTGATCGAAATGCAAGCGGTCAGTCCCGAAATCATCAATACCGATAACAACACACAGATTATCTTCTTCATCACAGTTCCTTCCCTTCTCTGATTCTTCGAATCTCTTTGATGACCAGTTTTATATCGACGGGCTTCGCAATATGCCCGTTCATACCGGCGTTAAGGCATTCCGTAACGTTCTCGGAAAATGCGTCCGCCGTCATGGCGATGATAGGAACGGAGGCGACGCCGGGATCGGACAGCTTTCGGATCGCCCTGGTTGCATCGAGTCCGTTCATTTCCGGCATCTGAATGTCCATGAATACAAGATCGTAACTTCCTTTGTCGGCAGCACTTATCATATCCACACAGACACGTCCGTTTTTGGCGCGCTCGGTATTGATCCCGAACATGGCAAGCATTGCGGAGATGATCTCCCAGTTGATATCGTTATCCTCGGCTATAAGGATGTTCATACCCGCAAGATCGGAATAATCCTCTTCCGGTTCCTGAGATCTGGACTCTATTCCGATAAGATCGTTGATCTTGTCATAGAGCGTTGAAGCAAAGAGCGGTTTGCTGACGAAGCCGTTCGCTCCCGCTTCTTTGGCTTTATCTTCGATGTCCGACCAGTCGTACGCGGAAATGAGCAGAATGGGTATATCGGTTTCCAGTTCCGCCCGTATACGTCTTATGGTTTCAATACCGTCGACTTCCGGCATTTTCCAATCGATGATGACAACATTGTAATCCCGCCCCGAATGATGTCTGTGCTCGATCATTCCGAGGGCTTCAAGTCCGCTTCGCGCCTGCTCGGCTGTCGCGCCGAGAGACTCAAGGGTGTCGGCAGCCGTCTGAAGCATGATCTCATCGTCATCCACGATCAGGACATCAATGGGGTCAAGTTTCATATCCTCCCGCTGC
>JAEEJD010000137.1 GCA_016281675.1 Lachnospiraceae bacterium | reverse complement strand
CAGGTTCAGTTACAGGAGGCTCAAATGAGGCTTACCGTTTTTACTCCGACATACAACAGAAGAGAACTTCTCGCACGTGCATATAAGAGCTTAACGGTCCAGACGTCTAAAGATTTCGAATGGCTGATAGTCGATGACGGATCTACCGACGGGACCGATGACGAGGTCAAAAAGTGGATCGATGAAGGACTTATTCCGATACGCTACAGGTACAGGGAAAACGGCGGAAAGATGCGGGCTCACAACACCGGTGTGGCTATGTGCGAAACACCTCTTTTCCTCTGCCTGGACTCGGATGATTATCTGACGCCGACTGCCGTCTCGGATCTTCTTGCGGCATACGATGATGCGAAGAAGAATGAGACCGAAAACGAAAAGATCGGCGGAGTGGTGGCGCATAAAGGATGCACGAGTGAGAAACTGCTCGGATCGAGTGATTTTCCGAAGGTGGAAAGATCCACCCTGTTCGGACTGTACAGGGCGGGGTTTGCCGGAGAGACAACGCTTATGTATGAGACCGGTCTTTTGAAACGGTTTCCGTTTCCCGAGATCGAAGGCGAAAAATATGTACCCGAAGACTATATTTATGATAAAATAGATGAGGTATGTGTTCTGGCCGTTCTGCCGCGGATAGTGACCGTGTGCGAGATAACCGGGGCCGGTTACACAAAAACGGTTAAAAAGCTTCGACAGGAAAACGTTAACGCTTTTTACCTTTATTATGAGCAGAGAGCCTTTATCACGCCTCCGGGGATACTCAAGATCAAATACCTGGGGCGTCTTGTGATATATGCACGAAGGTCGGGTCGTCCGATTTTCGGCGGAAGCCGGATAGCTGTACCGTGGCTTGCCGCAGGGTGTATCTATGCGCGCTTCCTGCTCCTGACGCGCAGGGAGTAGTCTGTTTTGAACCGTAAACAGTTTCAGAAAAGAGTATATCTGTTTATCACATCGCTTTTGATCCTGGCGATTGAGACCGGAATAATGCTGTACGTTTGGTTCTGGCATTACAATACCGGCATTCCCAAAGCTTTCTATTTCTGGGGACATGTATTCATCGCCGTTATCTATCTGGTGATGCTGTTCTTCGCATCGGTCATGTACGGAGGCCTGAAGATAGGCTCCTTCAGGATGATCGAGCTGACCCTGTCCCAGGGATTTGCGACTCTTGTTACGAATATCCTGTTCTATGCGATCATATGTCTTCTCGCCTATCGTTTTCCGACCGTTATACCGCTCCTTATCGGAATGATCGTGCAGTGCTTTGCGATCGGGCTGTGGATAATAGCCTCGACACTCGGATACAGGGCGCTGTTCCCGCCGATAGATGTGCTTTTGGTGTACGGCGGCAGCAGTCAGGATATAATCATCGACAAGTTCAAAACAAGGAGACATCAGTTCACGGTCACGAAGGCGATGAGCGTTTCCGAGGACATGGATGCCATATGCAGCGAGATTCCGAAGCATGAGGCAGTGATGCTCTGGGATATCCCGAACGAGCTGAGGAACACCGTGTTCAAGAGCTGTTACGAGAACGACGTCGACATATACGTCAGTCCCAAGATAATGGATATCGTTCTTAAAGGTTCGCAGAACCTGCACCTTTTCGATACGCCTCTTCTGTTTACGAAGAGCGACCCGATAGAAGGCGAGCAGAGGACGGTCAAGAGGATGTTTGACGTCATCTTTGCCCTGCTGATGATCATCATCACATCACCGATCATGCTTATCACGGCAATAGCCGTAAAGGTGTGCGACGGCGGAAGCGTTTTCTACCGGCAGACGAGATGCACGAGAGGCATGAAACAGTTCAGGATCATAAAGTTTCGAAGCATGATAGAACATGCCGAGGAAGACGGAAAGGCTGTTCTTGCGTCAAAGCATGACAACAGGATTACTCCCGTCGGGCACGTGATCAGAAAGCTCAGGATAGATGAACTCCCTCAGTTGTTTAACGTTCTTGCCGGAGACATGTCGTTTGTGGGCCCTCGCCCGGAGCGACCGGAGAAGATCAAAGAATATACCGAGAAGATGCCGGAGTTTTCATACAGGACAAAGGTCGTCGCGGGAATAACCGGTTACGCACAGGTCTACGGCAAATATAATACGAGGCCTTACGACAAACTGAAGCTGGATCTTTACTACATAGAGAACTTTTCCGTCTGGCTGGACCTTAGGCTTCTGATACTGACGGTCAAGACGCTCTTTATGATCGGAAGCAGCGAAGGTGTCGCGGATGATCCGGCTCCTTTGACAGGTGAGGAAAATGAATAGTACAGTCAGCATAGTCGTGCCGGTGTTTAATGCCAGAGAGTGCATTGCCGACACGATTATGTGCGTATTAAATCAAAGTTATACGGACCTGGAACTGATCCTTGTGGACGACTCGTCAACCGATGACAGCCGGAAGATCATCGGGTCGTATTTGGGCGACGGACGCATAAAGCTTATGTCGAACGCAAAGGAAAAGGGAGCTGCCGGAGCCAGGAATACCGGTATCGAAGCCGCCGGCGGAAGGTATATCGCGTTCATCGATGCCGACGATCTGTGGAAAGAGGACAAGCTTGAGAAGCAGGTCGCTTTCATGAAAGAGAAAGATGCCGCTTTCTCGTTTACGGGATATGAATTCGCCGACGAGAAAGGCAGGGGACTCGGGACCGTTGTCAGGGTTCCCGCAACGATTACATACAAAGAGGCGCTTAAGAACACGACCATCTTCACGAGCACCGTCATGTTCGATACCGATAAACTTTCGAAGGACGACATATACATGCCTTATGTCAAGAGCGAGGATACGGCAACGTGGTGGCGTGTCCTGAAGAAGACGGGAGAGGGCTTCGGGATCGACGAGACACTGACGCTCTACCGCCGTTCCGGAGGTACGCTATCGGCCAACAAGCTCGAAGCGATAAGGCGCATCTGGAATCTTTACCGCAAAACGGAGCATCTTAATATTTTCTACAGCATATACTGTTTCTGCCACTGGGCGGTTCGCGCCGTCGCAAGGAGGGTCTGAGTGAGCGTAGAAGTTCTGCTGTCGGCAATGCATCTTGACAGTGAAGCATATATCGACACCCTGAACATCCATACGGACTGCGTTGTCATCAATCAGTGCGACAGGCAGTGTGAGAAGAAGGTTGTCCGCGATACCCCGGAAGGGACCGTGAACGTGACGTACATCGAGACGACGCAGCGCGGTCTTTCAAAGAGCCGCAACATGGCTATATCAAAAGCTTCGGGCGACGTGTGCATACTCTGCGATAACGATGTGGAGTACGTAAAGGATTACGACAGGATAATAGACGATGCATTTCTCAAATACAGCGATGCAGATGTCATCGTCTTCTTCATAAAACGGCCCGAGAGGCAAAGGCCGATCTTCGATTCTCCCCGCAAAATGGGGTATCTGTCCGTGCTGAAGATATTCTCGCCGGAGATCGCATTCAGGAGAGAGGGCATCAAGGGCATATCGTTTAACGAGTCGTTCGGCGCGGGCGCAAAGTACCGTATGGGGGAGGAGAATCTGTTCCTGTACGAGTGCCTTAAGCGCGGGAAGAAGATAGTATATGTTCCCGAGATGATCGCTGCGGTCAGAAGCGTGGAGTCTACGTGGTTTCAGGGATACGACAGGGATTTCTTCATATCGAGGGGGGCGAACTACGCCGCGATGTCTCGCCTGTTCTCGTTCGGGCTGATAATCCAGTTCGCACTAAGAAAGAAGGCCCTGTATTCGGACAATATGAGCACGAAAGAGGCGCTTTCGGCGATGTTTTGCGGCCGTAAGGAATACCTTGCCGGCATAAAAGAGGATCGGGCGAAATGAGGATATTTCTGGCGGGTGACCATTATTCGGGCACGGGCCCCGCAAATGTCACCAAATACTATATAGAGAATCTTCCCGAAGGTACCCTTTATCAGAAAAGAAGGGGTAAGATCGCACGCGTCCCCGAGATCATTTTGAATACGATCCGGGCGGACGTTGTTGTGTACTCCGGATACTCAAAACAGAACATACTTGGCCTGAAAGCCGCTAAAATACTGAAGAAACCGAGTGCATACATAATGCACGGATGTGTAGAGCATGAAAACGGGATCAATCTCGAGCCCGATGAGGAGATGAACAGGATCGAGAGGAAGACCCTCGAGCTTGCGGATCTTGTCATAGCCGTGAGCGCCGGGTTTGGCGAGTGGCTAAAAGACCATTATCCTATGTATGCGGATAAGATCGATCATGTAACGAACGGGATCGACAGTGCTCTTCTTTCCAACTCGAAAAAACGCGAGGACAGGGAGCGTCACATGATCTTCTCTATCGGAGGTGGAATGCCCCGTAAGAAGATCAAATACATCTGCGAGGCCGTTGAGAAGCTTAGGAAAGAGTATGATGACAAACTGTACCTGTGTGTTATCGGGGACAAAGGTGCCGATTCCGAAGAGATAGATTCGTATGATCATGTCGATAACAGGGGAATAGTCCCCTTTGACGAAGGTGTAAGGCTGTTTGATGAGGCGGCGCTGTTTGTTCAGAACAGCTGCTTTGAGACGTTCGGCCTGGCACCTGTGGAAGCACTCTCGTGCGGTTGCCCTATCCTGTGCTCCGGCGCGGTGGGCGCCCTGGAAGTAATTGGGAATATTCGGGACGAGGATGTGATCAGGCGGTATGACGATCCCGAAGAAATAGCCGCAAAGATAAGATATCTTCTGGAAAATCCCAATGCCGAAAGACTGTCGGCAGGGTTTGATTGGGAGAACCATTCATGGAAAACGGTAAGCACGGCTTT
>JAEEJD010000136.1 GCA_016281675.1 Lachnospiraceae bacterium | reverse complement strand
CATCGTGCGGGAGTGTGGCTGTTTGTCAGACTCATACGCACACATACGCTCAAGCCCTTTGCGCGCCTTTATTATATGTTTGTGAGATAGTATCGTATGAGTATAAGATTCAGTATCATCACAATATGTTTTAATGCGGCGGATGTTATTTGTGCAACGATAGAATCAGTTCTTGCGCAGGAGAGCTGTGACTACGAGTATATCATCCAGGACGGTGATTCCACCGACGAAACCCCGAAACTTATCGAATCATACAGAGGAAGACTTGCCGAAAAAGGCATCGATCTTATATATAACCGCGAGCCGGACGGCGGCATCTACGATGCGATGAACAAAGCCGTCGAATCTGCGCACGGCAGGTATATCAATTTCATGAACGCCGGCGACTGCTTTTATGACGGGAGTGTTTTGGCAAGCGTTGCAAAAGCTGTCGATGACTGTAATGACGATCCCGATATCATATACGGAGACTGTGCCGTGTACGAATACGGACGGTTTTTCCGTTTTCCCAAATCCCTTGAAAATATTGCCGAAAATATGCCGTTCTCACACCAGACGGTGTTCGCAAAGAAAGAGTGTCTTCGCGATTATCCGTTTAATACCGGTTACCGGTACAGCGCGGATTATGATTTTCTGCTGACGATGTATAACGAAAAGAAGAAGTTCCTTGATGCGGGGACGATTATATGCATAACGACGGCCGACGGAACGAGCAGTATCAACTATCACGACACGCTCATGGAGAGCGCCGAGATAAGAAGATCGCACGGGTTGTTTAACCACACCGAGGCGGAACTTATGCGCACGGAAAGGTCGCTTAGGATCAAGCAGTTCGTACTAGACCATTTCCCTGTGGCGGTGAGAAGATTTATAAGGGGACGACAGATCGAAAAAAGAGGTCAGAATATTTCCGTAATTGTTCCTAAATGGTTCGAAATATGATATAATTGTTGCAATTTCGATTGTTTATTTTTGCGTACAATACAAATTTTATTATGAAAGGATCGAAGTAAATGCAGAAAAAAGCCAAAATCAGTATCATTTTAACACTGATCATCGCCGGCATTGTTCTTGTGGGAATGGTGGCAGCAAGCGTTGTGTACTTTGGTATGCAGCTTCAGAGTGCAACGAAAGAGGATGAGAAGATCTATTTTGATCATCTCTATTCCATCAGTGAGAAGCTCATCAATGCCGACAGGGATTTCTACCAGTCAATGATGGCAGCAATGCAGTACAAGACTATTTCGGAAATGCCAGCTGACATTCCGCCCGAGCAGATCCAGGAACTGCTTGATCAGTATTGGAGCGATTATGTGGACAACAAAGATCAGGTTATCGAGCGTGTCAATGAATCACACAGCATCGCATCAAACGAAGCGTCACTTTACACGGGAACGGTACTTGATACAAAGAACTTCGATCAGCTGTATCAGGAGTTCATGGCTAATTTCGATACATGGGACAAATCATACGACCTTAAGAACAGTGCCGGGGACTATACCCTTTTCATTCAGAATTTTGAGACCGCAAGAGATTCGATCTCGGAGATGACGGATATCACCGAAGAGTGGGCTAAGAAGGAAAAGGAGATCCATCAGAAAGAGATCAGAACGAGCATCGTTACGAGTATCATAATCTTTGCTGTTATCACTCTTGTTATTCTCGCAGCAGCGGTTCTGGTCCTTCATAAGATGCGTAAGAGCATAGAATACGTTGTAAGCGCAGTCAACAACATGGCTAACGGAGATTTCGTGACACAGGTTGAAGATGAGAGTATGTTCAATGAATTCAACCACGTTGAGCTGTCCATGGAGAGCATGAGAGAACACCTTCAGAATTCGCTCATAAGCGTCGTATCCGCCGCGGATTCCGTTAACGACAAGGCAGGAAATGCGAAGAACAGTATCGCACATTCCGAGGAGAATACCGGAACAATTTCGATGGCGGTAGGCGAACTTGCACAGGGTGCCATGTCGATGGCTGAGGACGTTCAGGTTACGGCAGGTATCACCGGAGAGATCGGTGACAGCATAGATAAGGTACAGGCTGCGGCTGAGAGCAATCTGGAGAGAGTTACCGCTCTCTATAATGAATCGGTTGAGCTTCAGAACCAGCTTCAGGGCATCAAGAAGGCTGATGAGGCTACAAATGTTAAGGCAGGACAGGTTGCGGAATCCGTAGGCAAGACCGCGGAGGTTGTTGAAGAGATCAGTAAGGCGGCGGAGGGCATCATCTCGATCGCCAATCAGACAAACCTCCTTGCACTCAACGCTTCGATAGAGGCAGCAAGAGCGGGAGAAGCCGGCAGGGGATTCTCGGTTGTTGCCGACAACATCAAGAACCTTGCGGAAGAGTCAAACCAGATGGCAGGCGAGATCACGCAGATGCTTTCCACCATCACACAGTACTCCAATGACAACAGGACACTGACGACAAGCATCAAGGAAGCTACCGTCAGCGAGGCACAGGCTCTTGAAGAGATGACCGCGTCGTTTGACAAGATGCTCGGACTCCTCAGGGATACCGAAGACGGCAACAAGGAGATCGCAGCACTTGTACAGACAATGACGGAAGGAAAGAACAGGATCCTTTCTTCGGTTGAGTCACTGTCGAGCATTTCGGAACAGTATGCGGCTTCAACACAGGAGACGAATGCATCGATCACTCAGCTTACGGCAAACATGTCAGAAGTTGTTACGGGTGCGGAGGAACTCGACTCCATCTCGAGCCAGCTTCGTGACAACGTTGCATTCTTCAAGGTTAACTGACATACCGAATAAATGTTACTCGGAAATATATATTCCATTACCGGACTTGTGAGCGCATGCGTATGCTTTGCGATCCTCAGTTCGAACAACAGAATATACGAGAAAGATAACGTTATAAGGAGTTATTTTTCATTCCTTCTTACGAGCTTTATCTTCTGCAATATCGTGGATTCACTGTGGGGATTCATGAACACGCGGGCCTTCTATATCGGAAGGACCGCTTTTGTGGTTGTATCGTTCCTAATACATCTGACGGTCATATTCTCCGTGGCATGCTGGTGCATATTCATCACGTGCTATTTCGGGTTCAGGGAATCAAGGTTCGTCATGATCCTGCAGTGTATTCCTCTTGCCGGTGCGGTCGGTCTTCTCATATCACAGATGTTTACCGAC
Organism: Lachnospiraceae bacterium; assembly: GCA_016281675.1. Next base: position 1,025 of record JAEEJD010000136.1, on the reverse strand, counting down.
ACGGTATTTGTGATAGATGCCGCCGGCAATTATTCCACCGGACCTCTCAGGAGGTTCATGTTCTACATTCAGTACAGCTACTATATCATCGCATTTCTGAAGGTAGTGTATTTCCTTGCCAAAAATCATAAACAGCTCGGCCTTCGTTACAAGCTGCTTGTATGCGGTTGTGCCGTGATCCCGATCGGATTCGGCATTCTTCAGTATTTCTATCCTGATGCTCCGTACACGATACTCGGATTTATGTTCTCGGTCGTTGTCGTGTTCAACGGCATGATGGTCATAGAGAAGCACAGAAGATCACGCCGGTACGAGACGATCTCCAAGGAAAGCTATATGTCGCTCGAGGCATTGTCGCTCGGATATGTAGCGCTTGCACTTATAGATGTCATAACGGGAAAGCATACCGTGATCAAATCAACACCGTATGCCGATTCCGTCATAGAACCTGATATGACCATCCGTGAGATGCTGCTGAAAGTATTTGTGAGCGCAGCCGAACCGGAGTACAAGGAAGAAATGGAAACCTTTATTGACATTAATACTCTTCCCGAGAGGATGGTAAACCGGCGTACAGTCAGCCTCCAGTACAAATCGAAGGGAATCGGGTGGAGCATAGTGACCTTTATCGCAGCTGACCGTGATGAGACAAGAAGACTGAAAAAAGTCGTACTCGCTCTTCAGTCGATAGACGAGCACAAGAAGAAGGAGCAGGAATATCAGGATGCGCTTTCGAGGGCATATGAGAATGAGAATGCGGTTCTTGCCGAACTCATCAAGATGCAGTCGGTCGGAGTCGTTGCATCCGATGAGAACAGGAAAGTCCTTGTTGCAAATGATTCGGTCCTTAAGATATTCGGACGCGAAGGTATAGATCCGGTCGGTATGGATGTATTTGAGCTGTGGAATTCAAAGGATTTCATCTATACCGATGAAGTAAAGGCAAAGTACTTCGAACTTGAGAAGGTCGGAGGAGAGTTCACATACGAGACGGAATACCGTCCCGAAGACGATGAAGGAGAGGT
>JAEEJD010000135.1 GCA_016281675.1 Lachnospiraceae bacterium | reverse complement strand
TCCGTATAGTTTGCCCTTCTGTCACCTCTCTGGAGGACTACGGACTTGAGCTGTCCTATATCTGTATTAAATGATGTAGCTATCTCCTCATTTCTTATGAATACTTCCGCATTCATGTTCTGAGGCCAGACCGGAGTATAGAACCCGGTACCTTCATCAACTATGGTATCCATATGGAAGGTTCTGTCTCTGGCAACAAGCTCAACACCCTCGACGAGCACTTCCACAGCACCGTCGGCATTTGTATGATATGAGATGTTTACAAGACTTGACAGCTCATCAAGCGCCTTGTTTCTCTGGTCGCGAAGATCATTGGCTTCCTGTTCGCCAAGTTCTTCTTTGTGTATCTTATCGTTGAGGGCGTGGATCTCATCCCCGAGATCATTGATCCTGTCAACGTATTCTTTTATTCTTGCATTGAGATTGTCCTGATAATCTGACAGTCCGTTGTATACCGCCTGTGCTCTTTCAAGAAACTGTGCGGCTGTATTAACAAACGAACCTTTTGTGACTGAACTTGAAGGATCCTTGGCGAGTTCCTGTACGGATGTCCAGAGATCGGCGATCGATTCCTGGAAAGCAACACCGTCGAATTCGCCGAGAAGTGTTTCTATCTCCTGTGTTGTTTCCTGTGCAACTTCATAAAAAGAAGACCTTCCGGTTTCTCTACGATACGATTTGTCAAGGAACTCATCCCTTACCTGACGTACGATATCGTACTCGACACCGAGGCCTATCTGCATCTTGGAAACAGCAGGTGAAGTGCTTATTGTATTATAAGTCATATCCGCGTGCAGCGTCTGCTGACGGACATAACCCTTGGTTTCGATATTGGATAGGTTGTGTGCTGTTGTGTGCAGCGAATTCTGGCTTGTCTGAAGTCCGGTTGCCCCTACAAAAAGGCCGCTCATCAACGACATGTAATCACCCCGTGTTTCTTGTGAAATACATTACCTATTGCTTCGCATCAAAGCCTCTAACCGATCCGAGGGTCTCCCCTCTGCTCACGGCACCCGGACCGTAATTGTTGGTCTCAGGAGCCTGTCTCATCGCTCTCATCATGTTGATATCGAAATCCACCATTTCGAGAGACTGCTCTATCAATTGCCTGTTGCTCTCGTTTATCATCCGGACACTTTCAACCGTCCTCTTCAGTTTGTCATGTATTTCGGACAGTCTCTGCTGTTCATCCGGCTGCTTCGAAAGCAGGTCGATCAGTACAGACAGCTTTAATGTTTCAACATCCTTGTTGATTACGTCGGCGATGTCACGGGTTACCTGGGCACGTTTCGAATCCAGATTTCCGATTGTCGTCACAACGGTCTGTTCATCATCCGTGATTTTTTCAAGCGCCGTAATGTCTCTTCCGACTATAACGGCCGATTTACGCTTGGACAACTCCAGCAGCTTGCCATATTCATCATTTTCTCTGTTCAGTACATCAATGAGTTCTTCAATAAGGCTAGCCACCGGTCATCCTCTAAAAGTTTAACTTTTCTTCGTATTTTGCGATCAGTTTGGACGCAAAATCATCGTTACTTACGTTGTAGGTTCCGTTAGCAATGGCAGCCTTGATAGGCTCCGTGATCTCTTTCCTGATGTCGGATGAATTAGCCACTGCAGCTTTCACAGTCTGGATATCCTTTCCGATACTGGAAATCTGAACCTGGTCCCTTCCGTAAGCAGCTCCGGTCTTCTGAACCTTGCCGGGCTTTTTAGCCTGATAAATCTGGCTTACGGCATTGTATGCTTCTATACGCATAACTTCTCCTCCTTCCCTGTCTGGAGATTTCTCCCCTGTTATCCCCTTATTTTCCGCATAACCACGGCAAAAACATATAGTCCTGCTATAGGTTACACTATATTTATCGACCAAACAGGGATTAACTTTATAGTATTTCCGAAATTTTTTTAATTAAGTTACAATGTGAGAATTCAAAACCGTCCCTGATTCTCACTCACCTGCGGATTATCGAGTGTCCGATTCCTTCCATAAAGAGTTTCCAGGCCCCCAGCATGCACGATGTCGCCTCCTTGCGGGAGCAGGGCGTGATATAAAGAAGCGAGGCCTCATATGCCCTGACACTCTGCCAGCTGCCGGCAAGTTCGTTAAAATCAATAACCCCGGGCTTACCCCACGTTGTGATAAGGAGCCTGTCCAGATCCATATCCGTGATCGTCACGAAATGGCTCTTGATCGGCGAATCCCATCCGTCGGACAGTTTATTGTCAAGATCCGAATCTTCCTTAAACAATCTCGCGTTTATCCTGTTAAAGCACGTAAGCATAACAACGGCGCCGCTCGCCTTAAGGCCCTCCTTGATAAAAGCCCTTGCCTCCTCTTTATCAAGAAACGCTGCCGGAATATAATTCACCCTTATATCAAGCCCGAATTTTCTGGCAAAACGTATGATTCCTATGATAAACCCGACATTCGTCAGGCCGAGTGTACTCTTTAATCTGGTAAATACTTTGGAAGACCGTTGAACACGGTCATAGATGCGATTGAGGGGAAATATCTCAAACGACCCCATTGTTTCGTAAACCCCGGTCATAAGCAGGGAAAATGCCTCATGACCGGGATTATCCGAACACAGAGCATCCTTTACGGATGCGGGTATGATCTTTGAACCTTTTATCTGCGCGCCGAATCCGGCATCGTTTCTTGCCAGGGCGCGAAGAACATTTGCACCGGCCACCGAACCGCATCCACCCAGAGCTCTCGTGTTGGACGAAAACCACAGCTGGTTTCCTCCGTAACAGAGCTTATCATCAGGGCCCTGGATCTGGAGTTGTTTGGCGCGGCGTATGTTCATACGTTATTTTCTGACGGTTACCTTATCAAGATGCCATATATCGTCAACGTATTCCTGTATTGTTCTGTCTGATGAGAACTTACCAGCACTGGCAACGTTTAATATGGCCATCTTGTTCCAACGCTTGGTATCCTTGTATGCCTCCTCGATGAGCTTCTGGGTCTCGGCGTAAGACTCGAAATCCTTGAGGATGAAGTAAGTATCCGCCTTTGCGGTACACTGCGTATTGAGAAGGGAGTTGTACAGATCCCTGAACAGTTCCGTATCATTCTGGCTGTATGTACCGTTGACAAGCTGCATGAGCACCTTACGGATGTTCGCATCATTGTTGAAGATCACGTTGGGGTCGTATCCGCCGTTCTGTTCATAGTTGATGACTTCATCGGACGACAGACCGAATATGAAGATGTTCTCTTTTCCGACTTCCTCATACATCTCAACGTTTGCTCCGTCCATTGTGCCTATCGTGATCGCACCGTTTAACATGAACTTCATGTTACCTGTTCCCGATGCTTCCTTTGAAGCGGTTGATATCTGCTCCGATACGTCGGCAGCCGCAACTATGAGTTCGGCATTCGATACACAGTAATCCTCAATGAACACGATCTTTATCTTGCCGCCGATAGACGCATCATTGTTGACAACCTCGGCAACCGAGTTGATAAGCTTGATCGTAAGCTTTGCGTTCTTGTAGCCCGCTGCAGCCTTTGCACCGAATATAAACGTACGCGGTACGAAATCCATATCGGGATGCTCTTTAAGCTCGTTATACAGATACATGATATGAAGAATGTTCATAAGCTGTCTCTTGTACTCGTGGAGACGCTTTACCTGAACATCGAATATAGATCTCGGGTCAACCTCGATTCCGTTATGCTCGAGTATGTACTTCGCCAGCCTTACCTTGTTTTGGTACTTGATGTTCATGAACTCATGCTGAGCCTTCTTGTCATCCGCATAAACCTTGAGGTGACGCAGAACCGTCAGATCCGTGATCCATTCATCTCCGACATGGGCCGTTACCCAGTCTGCAAGAAGCGGATTGGCATGGAGCAGGAATCTTCTCTGCGTGATACCATTCGTCTTATTGTTAAACTTCTGAGGCATAAGCTCATAGAAATCTTTAAGTTCCTGATTCTTCAGGATCTCTGTATGAAGTCTTGCAACACCGTTGACCGAATACGATGCACAGATCGCCATATGAGCCATCTTAACCTGTCCGTCGTAGATTATCGCCATCTTACGGATCTTCTCTACGTTACCCGGATGTGATGCCTCGATAAGAAGGCAGAACCTTCTGTTGATCTCCTCAACGATCTGATATATTCTCGGCAGAAGGTTTGAGAACAGCTCGATAGGCCACTTCTCAAGAGCCTCCGACATGATCGTATGGTTCGTGTATGCAACGGTCTTCGTTGTCACGTTCCATGCTTCCTCCCATCCGAGTCCGTAATCATCCATAAGTATACGCATGAGTTCCGGAACAGTAAGAGTCGGATGCGTATCGTTCATCTGGAACGTAACCTTCTCATACAGTTTTGTAATATCGCTATGCTTTCTCATGTACTTCTCAACGGCTTCCTGAATACTTGCCGATACGAAGAAGTACTGCTGTTTGAGACGAAGCTCTTTGCCGGCATAATGGTTGTCATTGGGATACAGCACCTCGCATATGTTCCTTGCAAGGTTCTCCTGCTCAACCGCAAGACGGTAATCACCTTTATCAAACGAATCAAGCTGGAAACATTCGACAGGCTGTGCGTCCCATATACGAAGCGTGTTTACTACACCGTTTCCGTAACCGGGTATCGGAAGGTCGTAGGGAATCGCCTGTACGGACTGATAATTCTCCTGGGAGAAGTGATTTTCGCCCTTCTCATCAACATTGACAACAACGTTACCGCCGAATTTGACGATCTTGGCATATTCCGGACGGCGAAGTTCAAACGGATATCCGTCTTTTAACCAGTTATCGGGTGCCTCAACCTGGAAGCCGTCCTTGATCTTCTGACGGAACATTCCGTAACGGTAACGGATACCGCAACCGTATGCGCTATATCCAAGCGTAGCAAGCGAATCCAGGAAACATGCTGCGAGTCTTCCGAGACCTCCGTTTCCGAGCGCCGGATCCCTCTCCTGATCCTCGACAATGTCTATGTTGATCCCCAGTTCATCAAGTGCTTCGGCAACCTCTTTGTATTCCTTCAGGTTGATCATCGCATTGCCGAGCGCTCTTCCCATCAGGAACTCCATCGACAGATAATAAACCGTCTTGGGATCCTGCTTTTCGTACGCCTTCTGGGTCTCAAGCCAGTTATCGATTATCGTATCCTTTACGGTATAGGCTACAGCCTGGTATACCTGCTGCTCGTTCGCTTCTTCAAGAGTCTTCCTGAAAAGCGCCTTAACGTTCTCCTTTACCTGTTTCTTGAATGTCTCCTTGTTGAATCCGGTCTTGCGTGCTGCCATTTAGAACCTCCTGTTTGACAAATCTATTGTTTCTTAACGCCGAGTGTAACGTTCTCCCCGTTGATGTTCCAGTCTTTGACATAACCGTCACAACTTCCCGTGATAATGTCATCGGCAAGAACTTCTTTTGAGATAACGTCCCTGTTTGCCGTCAGTACCTGTGCTATCTTTTCATTATCCTTTGCGTAAACGTTTATCCTGTCCATAACCTCGAAGCCTGCTTCTTTACGCATCGTCTGGACTTTTGAAACGATCTCACGGACGAATCCTTCCTCAATAAGTTCGTCCGTAAGTTTTGTATCGAGAACGACCGTGACAGTACCTTCATTAAGTGATTCAAATCCTTCCTGCTGAGTCATCTCTATAAGAAGATCGTCTTTTGTAAGTTCTATAGTATTGCCGTCAACGTCAAATTTAAGAGCTCCCGACCCTTCAAGTTCATCCATTGCGGCATTTCCGTCGATACCGGCAAGATGCTTCTGAATTCCGCCGAGGAACTTTCCGTACTTCGGACCGACGGTCTTAAGCTGCGGTTTCATGTTATATGTCGTAAACGCCCTGACGTCATCGGTGAATTCGACATCCTTAACATTAAGCTCGTCTTCAATGATCTCTTTGTAAAAATCACCCAGCTCAAACTCGGCTTTTACGAACATCTTCGCGATCGGCTGTCTGTTCTTGATGTTGGCGGCATTCCTGCACGCTCTTCCCATAACAACGGTCTTAAGCACATGATCCATATTTGCCTCAAGATCCGCATCGATCCACTCGGGCTTCGCCTTCGGAAAATCACACAGATGAATACTTTCCGGAGCATCCTTGTCTATGCAGCGCACGAGGTTCTGATAGATCTGTTCCGTCATGAACGGGATCATCGGCGCTGCAGCCTTTGATACTTCGACAAGGGCTGTATAAAGTGTCATATATGCATTGATCTTATCCTGTTCCATTCCCTTCGCCCAGAAACGCTCACGACATCTCCTGACGTACCAGTTGGAAAGGTCTTCGACAAAATCCTGAAGTGCCCTTGCTGCCTCCGGGATCTGATATTTATCAAGGTTTTTGTCAACGGCATCTATAGTCGACTGGAGCTTACTGAGAATCCATCTGTCCATTACCGGAAGCGAATCGTAGGAAAGCTCGTACTTAGTCGCATCAAAATCGTCTATGTTCGCATATAGCACGAAGAACGCATATGTGTTCCAGAGAGTTCCCATGAACTTTCTCTGACCTTCCATAACAGCCTTGTCATGGAATCTGTTCGGAAGCCACGGTGCGGAATTGATATAGAAATACCAACGGATCGCATCGGCTCCCATGGATGCAAGCGCATCAAAAGGATCAACCGCATTGCCCTTCGACTTGCTCATCTTCTCGCCATTCTCGTCAAGGACGAGTCCGAGAACTATGACATTCTCGTATGCAGCCTTGTTAAAAAGAAGCGTCGACTCGGCAAGGAGCGAATAGAACCATCCTCTTGTCTGGTCCACAGCCTCCGATATGAACTGGGCCGGGAATCTTGACTCAAACAGTTCCTTGTTCTCAAACGGATAATGATACTGCGCAAACGGCATGGCTCCCGAGTCAAACCAACAGTCAATGACTTCGGGAACGCGGTGCATTTCTTTTCCGCACTTGGGACATTTTATCGTGAATTCGTCTATATAGGGTCTGTGAAGTTCCACGGTGAGCGCATCTTCACGCCCGGACATCTCTTTCAGTTCCTGTCTCGAACCTATCGAGTGACGGTGTCCGCATTCACATTCCCAGACGTTGAGCGGTGTTCCCCAATAACGGTTACGCGATACGGCCCAGTCCTGAATGTTCTCAAGCCAGTTTCCGAAACGTCCCGTTCCTATCGATTCGGGAATCCAGTTGATCGTGTTGTTGTTTCTGATAAGGTCATCCCTGACCTTTGTCATCTCAATATACCACGACTCGCGGGCATAATAGATAAGCGGTGTCGAACATCTCCAGCAATGAGGGTAATCATGCTCAACCTTCGGCGCTGAGAAAAGAATACCTCTCTTATCGAGTTCCTTTAACACTTCCGGATCGGCGCTGACGGCTCCCGCATCTATCTCAGCCTGTGTTGGCTTTGCGCGCATTCCTCCGAACGGAGTCTCATCCTTCATGACACCTTTTTCATCCACCATCTGGACAAAGGGTGCATCATATTTACGACCGACTCTGGCATCATCTTCACCGAATGCCGGTGCGATGTGAACGATACCGGTACCGTCTGCCATCGTTACATAGTCGTCACAGTATACGAAGAACGCTTTCTTGTTCTGTGCATCGGCACACTTCTTCGCGCATTCATATAACGGTTCGTATTCTTTATACTCAAGGTCTTTACCCTTGTATGTTTCAAGTACTTCGTACGCAGGTGTACCTTCCGCTCTTTCGATACCGCCGAGTACGGTGTCCGCAAGAGCCTCTGCAAGAATATATGTATATCCGTCTGCGGCTTTTACCCTTACGTATGTATCTTCGGGATTGACACAGAGCGCGATGTTACTTGCAAGCGTCCATGGTGTTGTTGTCCATGCAAGGAAGTATGCGTCCTCATCTTTGATCTTAAATCTGACGATAGCGGTACGTTCTTTTAATGTCTTGTACCCCTGCGCAACTTCATGCGATGAGAGAGGAGTTCCGCATCTCGGGCAGTACGGAACGATCTTGAATCCCTTATAGAGAAGGCCTTTATCCCAGATCGTCTTAAGAGCCCACCATTCGGACTCTATGAAATCATCATGATATGTAACGTACGGATCGTCCATGTCGGCCCAGAAACCCACGGTTCCCGAAAAATCCTCCCACATGCCTTTGTATTTCCATACGCTTTCCTTACACTTGTCGATAAAAGGAGCAAGTCCGTATTCTTCGATCTGTTCCTTGCCGTCAAGTCCGAGGAGCTTTTCCACTTCAAGCTCAACCGGGAGTCCGTGCGTATCCCATCCGGCTTTACGCGGAACATAGTACCCCTTCATGGTGCGGTACCTCGGGATCATATCCTTGATGACACGGGTCAGTACATGTCCGATATGCGGCTTACCGTTAGCCGTCGGCGGTCCGTCATAGAACATATAAGTCTCGGCACCTTCCCGGTTCTTAAGACTCTTTTCGAATATATTATTCTCAGACCAGAACTTCTCGATCTCCTTTTCCCTGTCGACAAATCCGAGATCCGTTGAAACCTTCTTATACATTTTGATCCTTTTCTCCTGTTGTTTCCGTATTGTTAACTTCCGTTGATTCTTCCTTTATTTTGTCAGCCTCGGCTGCTCCTTTTGCGGTAAGAGGCGGGAACAGCCTGTCCTTGTAATCATCAAGACCGAGCATAAAAGCTATCCCGAGCACTCCGCACGATATTATCCCGCTTATAGCCATGAACAGTACATACTGCCAAAACGGCCTGTCATCGAATCTGTAAATATACGTGAACATGAGCGGAACCGCGATCATATTTATCACGATCGGAGGAATGGGTGCAAGAAACCTTTTCTTCCTGACGGCATATGTCCCGATGGCTCCGGCGAGAGTTGCCAGACTTCCGAATATGATATCGAGATTATGGCATCCTATCATTTTATTTGTCGCAAGACATCCGAGAAACAATCCCGGAATCGCGGCCGGTGTAAAAACGGGGAGTACCGTCAGTGTATCTGCCAGTCTTAGCTGAATGATCCCTTTTGTTATACCGCTGTCTATCCTGCCGCCGAAGAATTCATTCTCAAGCAGCGTGATGATCGTATACATCACGGCGATCGTGATCATCTGAATTATAAATACTTTTTTGCCTCTGTACATTTCCGATATCTCACTGTTTGTATCTGCTGCTGTAGGCAACCCTGTCACTGACCTGAAGACCTGCGAATTTGCCGACGACGTGCGTGGTGTTTGACATCTTGCCTCCGGATACAACAGGCTCGTATGTTATCCCTTTTAGCACATCCTCCGAAGAGAGGATTGATATCGTGATCACTCCGCCGTTCGTTACGGCTGAAATAAAGATAGGCGCATCATAAGGGTTGATGAATTTGTAATCAAGGCTCGTTCCGGATATGGTCGCATCAAGTCCCGATGCGATATAACTCGATCTGTGGCTGTGATTATGACGCTCTATCGGTACTATTCCGGCACGGAGCACCGCAAGGTTGAGGGTCGAACTAACCTGACATATACCGCCTCCGACACCTTTGACATATGTATCGCCGGAGATGACGTTTCCGAGTCCGTAGCCGTTTGATGTAAGCCTCGGTCCGAATGCCGTGGTACATGAGAACAGCTGTCCAGGCATTATGACCATTCCGTTGATCTTACTGGCCGCATTTCTGACATTCTGTGCTCTGTCTTCGTTTGCCCTAAACTTCGTTGATGCCTCGGACAGTTTATATCCTGCCGCTGTAAGGGGGGAACCCGCTGATGCCGTCTGATCCGCCGATGAAGCTGTCGATGCCGGTGTACTTGCCGCGGCTCTAGAAGCGGCGATCGCATCTTTTGTATATTTGGTCAGGTCTATGTTTATACCTGTCTGACCTGCCATGATCGCGTTCTTGACGGCTGCGGTTGCTGCAGCTTTGTCTATCTGAACGTCACCGTTTGTTACAAAAGTCAGACTGTCTATAAGTCCGCCTATATCCTTTAATCCGTCCGTATCGACACCGTCTTTGATCTTTTCGATCTCTGTTCCGTATATCTGCTTCGTATAGGTCTTATCCTGGTACGTCATGACGATACTCGTCACCGAGTCCGCAAAGACACTCTCCGGTAAGAGAATGACGGTCGCGAGAAGTGCCGAAAAGACCGATATCATCTTTCTGGTCATTTTTTTCATAATATTACTCCTTAAACCACTGCACATACGGAGTTAGTGTACCACACATACGGGTTTTGAGCAAGGAAGTAAATTCTTTGCCAGGCACTGTTTTTTGGTGTAGAATAAAGAGGATTTGAATGATAAGGGGGCTTATTATGTCAGACAGATTATTCATCATAATTCCGGCTTACAACGAAGAGGAGAATATCAGACAGGTAGTTTCGGACTGGTACCCGGTCGTTGAGAAATACGGCGATGATTCACGTCTCGTCGTTATAGATGACGGAAGCCGTGACAAAACATACTCTATATTGCAGGAAATGAGCAAGACAAAACCGCGTCTTATTGCTCTGACAAAGGCCAATGCGGGACACGGAGCTACTCTCCTGTTCGGTTACAAATATGCCCTTGAGAACGGAGCCGACTATGTGTTCCAGACCGATTCCGACGGTCAGACGCTTCCTTCCGAATTCGAGCCGTTCTGGATCGCAAGGAACAAATATGATGTATCGATAGGATACAGGAATAAGAGAAGAGACGGACTGTCAAGAGTGTTTGTAACAAAGATCTTAAGACTTGTCGTATATCTGTGCTTCAGAGTATACGTTCTTGATGCCAACACTCCTTACAGATTGATGAGCGCCGAAACACTCCGGGAGAACCTTAAGTTCATACCCGATGATTTTTTCCTTACGAACGTTGCTCTTTCTGCAATTTACAAGAAGCGCCGCCAGAAGGTCCATTTTATACCGATCTCTTTCAGGCCCCGTCAGGGTGGGAGCAATTCCATCAACCTTATAAAGATATTCAAGGTCGGACTGTCTTCGATCAGAAGTTTTATCGAGATCAATGAAAGATTAAGGAGTGTTTAGTAAGGAATCCTCCCGTTTTCAACGGGTCCCTCCTTACTACATAAGGTTCTCGGGATTCAGACATTCAAGTTCCGGGATCACGAATATCCCGTCTTTCCTTATAAGAACATCGTCAAACCATATTTCTCCGCCGCCGTACTCTTCGGTCTGTATCAGCACAAGATCCCAGTGTACGGCTGATTTATTGCCGTTCGGAGCGTCATCATAACTCATTCCGGGAGTAAAGTGTATGCTTCCGCATATCTTTTCATCGAACAGTATCTCCTTCATCGGTTTTCTGATATACGGATTGACACCGATGGCAAACTCTCCGACAAATCTTGCCCCTTCATCGGTATCAAACACCCTGTTCGCACGCTCACTGTCGTTTGCTGTCGCTTTTATTATCTTTCCGTTTGAGAATTCCAATGAAACATTTTCATAAGTGAATCCTTCGTATCTCGACGGTGTGTTGTACGTTATGACTCCGTTTACCGAATCCTTTACGGGAGCCGTGTACACTTCACCGTCGGGAATGTTCATATGACCGTCGCAGGCTATGGCAGGTATACCCTTTATGGAAAAACTGATATCGGTATCCCTGGCTGTGATCCTGACTTTATCGGTTCTTTCCATAAGATCGACCAGATTCTTCATGGCTCTTCCCATCTTCTCATAGTCGAGATTACAGACATCATAATAAAAATCCTCAAAAGCTTCGTAACTCGAATCCATGAGCTGGGCCATTCCGAAAGTGGGGAAACGAAGTACCACCCATCTGGTCTTCGGAACCCTTATCCCGTGATGCACGGGTGAAGAATACAGACGGTTATATAACGTGATCTTCTCGGGCGGAACATCTGCCAGTTCCGAAGCGTTGTCCGCACCCCTTACTCCGATGAAGCAGTCCATCTCCTTCATCTGGAGACTGTCGGTCTCGCACATGAGCTTTAACTGCTCTTCGCTGCATCCGAGCAGGATCTCCCTGTGGATCCTCTGATCCTCGCAATGAGGAAACGGTATACCGCCCGCCGCATACACCTCTTTAATAAGTGCTCTGGCAAGATCATTGGTGCTCTCACCGATATAGTTGATCCAGACCTTATCCCCCGGTTTTACTCCGACGGAATAATTAACCAGATTATGTGCCAGTTTTTTTAATCTCTCATCCATGACTTTCCCTTTCGTTAATTCGGAATATATGTAATAAACCTGTTCCCGGCCCGCTCAAACATGCTCCGCGAATCGTTCATTCCGTACTTGTACACCCTTTCTTCTTTCGGATCGTACAATATCGTATTCTTCGAGTCGTAACCCATGATGATAACGGCATTTCCCTCGCCCGTCATCGCCATGACCGGAATGCCCGATGACGGATAGTAAAGAACATCCGCAAGAGAACATCCCGACAGATCGAGTACATCAGCATCAAGATTATCCGACAAAACCTTGACAAGTGATTTTGTCCTTATCTCTTCTTCCGAACTCTTGTACACTCCGCCCGACTTGAGCATGGTGTCTATACTCTTGACGTAACTCGAACCGGAATCATCGCTTCCCGTCTCTTCCGGTGTTTCTTCTTCCGTACCGGCTCCGCCTCCCGATGTGCCGCCTTCGGTCGCATTTCCGACTTCGAGATCGGTCAGCTTAACACTTGTCTTGCGGTTGCTGCTCTCCCAGATATATGTCATACGCCTGTTCGTGACCACTCCGAACATGTCACTGGCTTCACTTACCGCCTCGGATGCCGAAGTGTATATCCCCGCAAGTTTCCCTTTTGCATAAACGTAGTATCGTTTAAGAAGATCATTTCCGGTTAACGCAACATCTCTTCTTCCCTCAAACACTACTTCTTTGGGATTGGTTATCTTGATCGATGAATTGTCCTGATCGCCCGGCTTATACAATACCGTCTGATAAGTCGTCTCGGTGCTTTCCGTAACTACACTCGACAATTTGTTCTTAAGCGTCGTCTGAGTTTTGTTATTAACGATCTGATCATCATCCGCCGGAACGAACATTCCGGTCTCGGGATCTTTTGACGCTCTTGACAGTATGATCATATTGTCTCTTTTCTCTATTCCGAGAACGAATATATCCTGCTGCCTGTAATCCTTCAGAATATTTCCGTTTGGATCCTGTATCTTCACGCTGTACATCGGGATCACGGTCTTTCCCGTATAATCCGTTGTGATGTCGTTGATTCTCGCACACCCGTATATCACATCATTGTCCATAAAACCGAGCGGCTGTACTATTTCTCCCGGAGCAGATGAAATTACCGACGGTGTCATAGAGTTAAGTTTGAACAGCTGTATCTCTGTTCGTTCTATGACAGACTCTCCTGTCTGCTGCCATGCGATTATGCTCTCGTCATCCGACGAGAAAAATCCCGTCTCGCTTATGCTTCCCTGCATCGCCTCGGATTCCCTTGTGGCGATATTTATCGTATATACACTTCCGTCAAGGAATATATACATCCTGTTCCTGTTACTGATGTATGCAAGCTTGTCGACTTCCTTGGCCAGTATCTCGTATGATTTGGTATAGGGAATGAACAGTTCCTCTTCGATAGTGTTCATGGCACAGTCGTAATAGTAAAGAGACACTCCCATCCTTCCCTCGTTGATGCCTCTGTTCATATATCCGTATACTATGA
>JAEEJD010000134.1 GCA_016281675.1 Lachnospiraceae bacterium | reverse complement strand
CAGAATTTGTATACCATGTCGGGATTGCCCGCCTCGGCACACGCACCGATGATCTCGATGAGCTTATCCTGCCTGTCTTCATACAAATGATGGATACAGTAAGCGTTATCCCAGAATATGCGAAAATCATCCGCTGCGGGTTTGAGGTTTGCAAATCTCCTTACCGTCTCATCGGAGTACGTCACACCACCGGGGTTGCTGTACTTCGGAACGCACCAAATACCTTTTACGGCCGGATCGTTATTGACGTATTTTTCTACAAGGTCCATGTCGGGGCCTTCATCAGTCATAGGTATATTTATCATCTCGATACCGAACTGTTCGGTTATCGCGAAATGTCTGTCATATCCCGGTACGGGGCACAGGAACTTAACCTTGTCAAGCTTGCACCACGGGGTGGATCCGCATACGCCGAGTATCATCGAGCGCGCAACCGTATCATACATAACGTTAAGGCTGGAGTTACCGAACACGATCACGTTCTCATCGCTTATCTCCATCATCTCACCCATAAGCCTTCTGGCTTCGTGAATTCCGGTGAGCTCGCCGTAGTTACGGCAATCTTTGCCTTCTTCCGAAATGAAGGATGAATCCGGATAGAGCATACCGAAGAAATCGGCTTCCATGTCAAGCTGCTCCGCGGAAGGAAGTCCTCTTGCCATATTAAGCTTAAGACCTCTTGCCTTCATATCTTCATATTGAAGGAAAAGCTTCTGTTCAAGTTCGATGAGTTCACTTTTGGATAGTTCGCTGTATGGTTTCATGATCCGCGCTCCTTGTGATTATGTGGCTTTATGCCTGTTTTTCCTTAATAAAGATACCTGAATAATTATATTTAATTCTTAGTGGATACGCAACCGGGATTTAAAAAAGCAACCGGGTTTGCACATTTGGGAGAAACGCCTTGGAGCACGTTGTTACTTGACGAGGTTTTTTCGAGTCTAGTAACGTGACGTGCAGAAACGGAGCGGAAGCGCCGTTTCGAGCAAATTGTGACAAATCCCGGTTGCATATCGTTATCTAATGTAGTATATTAGATGTAATGATATCGGTAATTACCAAGCAGTGTATGTATCAGCGAGAATAAGGGGATTATTTTATGGAAAGCACTTCAAGGCTGCGCCAGCCGCGCACAAAACTCAAAGACAGGATCCTTCCCGACTACACGAAGGGCGAGGAGATATTCAACATGGTCAGCCACATAGTCGGCGGAGCGCTCGGGATAGCCGCACTCGTACTGTGTGTAGTCAAATCCGCCATGAAAGGCGATACATGGGGCGTCGTTTCTTCTTCAATATACGGAGCATCCCTTATCGTCCTCTATACTATGAGCAGCGTGTACCACGGTCTTCACAAGAACATGGGCAAAAAAGTGATGCAGGTCATCGACCACTGCACGATCTACTTCCTTATCGGCGGAACATACACCGTCATCGTGCTCACCGGTGTGCGTCGCGTTCATCCCGGCTGGGCGTGGACCATATTCGGACTTGTGTGGGGACTGTCCATAGCCGCAGCTGTATTTACGGCGATCGATCACAACAAATATCAGCGTCTTTCGATGATATGCTATATCGCCATCGGCTGGTGTATCGTCATAGCGGCAAAACCTACGATCGAAGCGATCGGATGGACCGCCATCCTTTGGATACTGGGCGGCGGCGTGTCATACACGATCGGTGCGATTTTGTATTCAATAGGCAAGAAAAAAGGAAAACGGTACATGCATTCCGTCTTCCATCTCTTCGTAGTCGCAGGTTCGGTCCTGCAATTCTTCGCGATCTACTTCCATGTACTGTAATTAAAAATGAGAATCCGGAAGCGTCCCGGATTCTCGTTTTTATTTTATAGAAGCAGTTCGCATCTGATATCCTGAGGTAGCAGTCCCCGGAAATAATCACCGTCCACGGGGCTTCCGACAACGCTGCCGTAGTGTGTCGGTATCACAACCTTGGGATGCATCCTCATCGTAAGCTTCGCTGCTTCGGTGGCATCCATCGTATACGTTCCTCCGATCGGAAGAAACGCCGCGTCGCATTTTATATCGTATATCTCCGGAATCGCATCGGTATCTCCCGCAACATAATATTTCTCCGCATCAAGTGTTATCAGATATCCGAGCCAGCCGTTTCTTCTAATATGAAAAGGTTTACTAAGGTTATAAGCCGGATAAGCTTCGACCATAAGTCTTGCGATCTCCCGCTTCTCTCCGGGCTTGACCGTGATGATGTTACTCGCGGGTATAGTCGTTATTCCGCCGACCATGTTCTCCATTGACGCGGGTATAACAAGACGGCCGTCAAACTTCAATACGTTACAGATGTCTTCCGGTGAGAAATGATCATAATGCTCGTGTGTAACAAACACGTAATCCGCATCGTGAGGCTCACCCTCTATCTGCCACGGATCAAAATACAGCGTCTTGGAACCGCGTATCCTTATGCTGCTTTGTACGTTTACCGCTATGTTTACAGGCACTTTACAGCACTCCTTTTATTGCCGCCAGAAGCTCATCATATTCTTCAAACGCTTCAAGTTCCGGATAATCGGCCCTGATCTTGTCGGTCGTCTTAAAGAGGAAGCCGGCCTTTCCCGCCTTGATCATGGCAAGATCGTTAAACGAATCGCCGCATGCGATCGTGTCAAATCCCGCGGACTGAAGAGCCTTAACGGTTGTAAGCTTACTCTGCTCGCATCTCATCTTAAAGCCGGTGATCATTCCGTCATCACCCACCTCAAGCGTATTACAGAAAAGAGTCGGCCAGCCGAGCTTCTTCATAAGCGGCTTGGCAAACTGTTCAAATGTATCGCTTATTATGATCGCCTGCGTGATGCTTCGAAGTTCGTCGAGGAATTCCTTCGCACCGGGCATCGGATCGATCTTCGATATGACATCCTGTATCTCGCGAAGACCGAGACCGTGTTCCTTCAATATTGAAATTCTCCAGTTCATGAGCTTATTGTAATCCGGCTCATCTCTCGTTGTACGGCTAAGTTCCGGAATGCCGCTCTCCTTTGAAAATGCGATCCATATCTCGGGTACGAGAACACCTTCAAGGTCAAGACATACCACGTTCATGTGATTTTTCCTCCTGTTTCAATCGTACTGAAAATGCTGATAATCTTTGGAATTCTTCCATGATCCGCCCCATGAGAATCCCGCTTCGCGAAACAGTTTGTAGGCAAGATCATCTTTATCTATCTTATATGTAAAATCACGGGACCGGTCTGCGTATTCTTCCCCGTTGGCCGGTTCAACGGTTTTGGTTCCGTTTACTGTATGGATATAGGGATTGTAACGCGGGTTGAGGTCAACCGCAAGTCCCATGGCATGTTTTGAGAGCTTTGTCGTTCCCGATACAACCCTGTAATTAAAACACGAAGTGTTGTTATCACTCATCGAAGCATCGTCATCACCGTCGTATTCATCGATAAGGACCATCTTCTCGATAGGATAATCCGCATCATAAAGTTTCCGGAAAATATCGGTCAGTTTATCGGCAATGGCCTTGTTACATACCATCTCACCCTCGTGCGTGATCCCTTCTGTATCTTTATATAGAAGTTTTAAATATCTGAGATCCTCTCTCGATATCGTACAGCCTTCGGGAAAGCTCCTGCCCTGCATCCTCGCAAACACTTCATCGGATATTTCTTCCGAAACAAAATAGTCATCCGGATCGGGTTCCGTCGCAACGCTTACTTCGGATTCGACTTCCTGCGCAGGATCAAATTCTACATCCGCATCACTCTTTCCTATATCGTTTTGTACAGTTATAGCTGGATCCGGTAGATATACAGGATCAGGCGTAACGGGATTTACCTCATCATCTTCTTTGCCGCACCCGCTGAGGGGCGTGATCGTCACCATGATGAACACGCATAATAATATGGCTTTTTTACATATCCTATACCACATATTGGGTATTATATCACATACCCGATCAAAAGCTCTGATTTTACTCGCAAAACCTTGATTTTACGCTATAAATATTGTAAGATATTCCTCGTATAACGAATTTTG
>JAEEJD010000133.1 GCA_016281675.1 Lachnospiraceae bacterium | reverse complement strand
TGTTACAATAAAAAAATACAGAATTGCCTATTTTATAAGCATTTCTGTATTTCTTCTACAAGAGCGCGAGACGGGACTCGAACCCGCGGCCTCGACCTTGGCAAGGTCGCGCTCCACCAACTGAGCCACTCGCGCATATATGCCGTTTGTCTTGCGACTTGTATATGTTATCAAAGGCAGAATGAAAAGTCAACGACTTTTTCAACTTTTTCGCCTGTTGCGGGATGTACGAATTCAAGCCTGTTTGCAACAAGTGCAATACCCGACGGGTAAGATGTTTTTGCTCCGTATTTCACATCGCCGACGATCGGATTCCCGAGGTGTGATAGTTGTGCCCTGATCTGGTGAAAACGGCCCGTTATCAGTCTGACGGACAGGATCGTTTTGTCCTCTTCTTCCAGGATCTGCTTTGTACGATATGTAAGACTTGCCTCCTGAATACGGATCCCGGACGGTGCCTGATCCGCAACGATCGCTTTTCCCGCTTTGCCGTCCTTATACAGACGATCCGTAATTTCCGTCTCCTCCGGTACATCAAGGATTCCCTCGACCATGGCAAGATAATTCTTGTTCATGACACTGCTTTGCACCTGGCGTGACAGAGAAGAAGCAGCCTTGCTGTCTTTTGCAAATACGAGTATACCCGCCACAGGCTGATCCAGTCTGTGAACTATGCCTACATACGGTTCTTTTTTATTTCCGGGGGATTCGGCCCTGATATGCTCTTTGATCAGACTGACACAATCAGGCTGCCGTACATTCGCAGTCTGGGTTGCCAGTCCCGCCGGCTTATAAATGACTATTATCGATCTGTCTTCGTACAGTACTTCTATTGACACTTTATTCCAAACTGTTATCTTCGATCAGCTTCATCACAACAGATACAGCATCGGACTGACTGCTGTTTTTCATTGTATTTCTAAAACTCTCCCTTTCGTCATACAGTCTGCAAATCGTTTCATATAACGAGTCTTCCGAAAGGTCTTTGTCTTCGTCAAGCACCAGCGAATATCCCTGCTTTCTGAACGATTCGGCATTTAAGAGCTGATCTCCCCTTGATGCCGATGCTGGAAGAGGTATAAGAAGATTGGGTTTATTAAGAGCCAGGATCTCGCATATCGCATTTGCTCCGGCACGGGAAACCACGATATCAGACAGAGCGAACAGATCCTTCATCTCATCCTTCGCATATTCAAGCTGGAAGTATCCTTTTGTTCCGGCGAGCGTTTCATCAAGCTTTCCCTTTCCGCAAAGATGAAGCACGTTAAACTTTTCCGTCAGACGCGGAAGGATCTTCCTGATGATGTTGTTGACGGAAGCCGCTCCGAGACTCCCTCCGACAACCATCACCACCGGTTTTCCGGGATCCTCGAAGCCGCATATCTTAGCAGCCTTATCAGCATCCCCTTCCATCAGTTCCGCCCTGATAGGCGAACCCGTCAGAACGGCTTTTTCCTCCGGAAGGATTCCGACCGTCTCGGGGAAATTACAGCATATCTTTGTCGCCGCGGAAAAGCTCAGCTTATTAGCCAATCCCGGAGTCATATCGGATTCATGGATGATAACGGGTACGTGATTTTTCTTTGCGGCCCATACAACGGGAACCGAGACAAACCCGCCTTTTGAGAATACTATCGACGGTTTGAGCTCCCTGATTATTCGCTTGGCCTCTCCGAAACCTTTGAGTACCCTGAACGGATCCGTGAAATTCTTAAGAGAAAAATACCTGCGAAGTTTCCCCGTTGCTATGCCATGATAAGGGATGGAATAATCCCCGATAAGTGATTTTTCCATCCCTTCATATGATCCTATATAATGAATATCGTACCCGGCTTCGCGAAGAGCCGGGATAAGTGCGATATTCGGTGTAACGTGTCCGGCAGTCCCGCCGCCTGTAAGAACGATCCGCTTCATTACAGTCTTGCCATCAGAGCCTCTCTCTGCTCTTCGTATCCCGGCTTGCCGAGAAGCGCGAACATGTTCTTCTTGTAGCTTTCAACACCGGGCTGGTTGAACGGATTGACTCCGAGAGTATATCCGCTGACGCCGCATGCGAACTCAAAGAAATAGAAGAGCTGTCCGAGATAGAACTCGTTCACTTCGGGAATGTTCACAACCGTATTTGGAACGTTTCCGTCGGTATGTGCGAGTATCGTTCCGTTCATAGCACTCTTGTTGACAAAATCAACCGTCTTGCCTGCAAGATAGTTAAGTCCGTCAAGATCGACGGGTTCTTCTCCGATCGTGATCTCTTCACGTGATTTTTCTATGTTGATGACAGTCTCGAATATATTTCTCGATCCGTCCTGAATAAACTGTCCCATTGAATGAAGGTCTGTCGTAAGATCCACGCTTGCGGGGAAAATACCTTTCTGATCCTTTCCTTCACTCTCTCCGTAAAGCTGCTTCCACCATTCTGAAATGAAATGTACCGAAGGCTCGTAGTTTGCCATGATCTCTATCACTTTGCCCTTGCGAAGGAGAATATTTCGAACAGCGGCATATTTGAGAGCATCGTTTTCTTCGAAAGGAGCTGTAAGAGCAGCTTCTCTTGCCGCCTGAGCGCCTTCCATCAACTTATTTATATCCGCACCCGATACCGCTATAGGAAGAAGACCTACAGCCGTAAGCACCGAGAAACGTCCACCGACATCATCGGGAACCACAAAGCTTTCGTAACCTTCCTCGGTTGCCAGATTCTTGAGTGAGCCTCTTGCCTTGTCGGTCGTTGCATATATTCTCTTTGCGGCTTCTGCCTTTCCGTATTTCTTTTCAAGCTTTTCCTTGAATACCCTGAATGCGATGGCAGGCTCCGTTGTTGTACCGGATTTGCTGATCATGTTGATCGAAAAATCACGATCTCCGATAACATCCATAAGATGCTTTATGTATGTGCTGCTGATGCTGTTTCCCACGAAATAGATCTCGGGAGTCTTGCGAACTTCCTTGGGGATGATGTTATAGAAACTGTGACGAAGGAACTCTATCGCAGCCCTTGCTCCGAGGTAAGATCCGCCGATACCGATAACAAGGAGCACTTCCGAATCGCTCTTGATCTTGTCCGCAGCCTTCAGTATACGGTCAAACTCCTCCTTGTCATAATCAACCGGAAGATCGATCCATCCGAGAAAATCATTCCCCGCACCGCTCTTTGACACGAGAACTTCCTTGGCGTTCTCGACGATATCGCACATGCTCTCGATCTCCTGCTCGCTTATAAACGGCATTGCCTTACTGTAGTCATAAGTAACTTTTGTACTCATTGTTATCATTGTCTCCTTTTTGTTTAAACTGTAATAAAACGTTTATATTATACCACCTGATCGTTCCTAGGACACGATCTCGTTAAGAACGGCGGCAAGTTCCCCTTCTTTGGGCTCCGACGGTTTCATGACTAGGTCCTGTCCGTCGTTTATGTATCTCGGGATCAGATGTGTGTGGAAATGAAATACCGTCTGGCCCGCAACTTCACCGTTATTCTGGACAACGTTGAATCCGTCCCATGAAAGTTTTTCCTTAAGGAGCTTCATCATCTTTCTTGCAAGAGGAAATACCTTTGCACCAACCGCATCATCAAGCTGCTCAAGATTATCAAAATGCTCCTTCGGAACTATGAGGCAATGCCCTTTCGTTGCCGGAGCCGCGTCCAGAAAGACGCGAAAATCATCGTCCTCATATATCGTATTTGTCGGAATGTCCCCGTTTGCCAGCTTACAGAATATACAATCGTCTTTCTTCATGTTAGAATTCTCCTTCCGAATTCAGAAAAGTAAATACCTGATCCAGGAGCAGCAGTATCCTGAAATCACCCTTAACCTGCATGTCTCCCGTCATAAACGCTCTCTGGAAACTCATCTGTCCCGCGATGATATGCTCGAGAACGTCCGGCTTGATCTTACAAAGAATATCCGGCGAATCATGATTGCCGTAATAACACTTCAACTTGGAATCGACTATCTCAACGATCAGTGCTTTCTTACGATCCTCGATCATGAACTTGTACGATGCGTTGACGGTTCCCTCGGGTGCGAAATTATCTTCGAAATCCTTTATGAACTGCTTATTGACATCCACATCCTTCTTCTCAAGCATTCCCTTGAACAGTGATGACAGTTCCTGAATATCCTCTTTCTGCTGCTGAACATACTGCTCATCCGATGCATATTTGGAAAGCTGTTCCGTCTCCTGCGGAGTAAGAGGAATGTTCTTTGTTCCACCGACAATCTGCTTAACGGCCTGATTACTGGAAGGAAGCGAATGCATCTTCTGCGAGATCGTGCGGTACAGATTCTCGGTCTTCTTCTCGATTATCTTGATATATTCATTATTCAGTTCAAAGCTGGTCATGTCATCGACATATCCGCACAGCCCGCTGCAGGGAAGTCCGCCGAGTATCTCCCATGCTACCTGGAGATTTGTTTTGGCTTCCCTCTCTCCGCTTGAAAGTGACATTACCACGGGACACATATATGTCTTGCTGATCTTCTCTTTGTTTCCGTATAGCCAGCATGCATCAAGAAACTGCATCATATATCCGCCCACGCCGTACCACTCCACGGTAGTCGCAAGCACTATACCGTCAGCCTCATTTATAGATGCGGGAAGAGAAGTGATCTGGTTTCTCAGTTCATACAAAGGAAACCTTTCCACATTGACGTTCAGCTCCGTGAGTACTTCCGTCATCTTTCCGATCACAAACAGTGTCGGATCGTCGAGTATCCCTCTTCCTCCGTAATAGATGTTGATCTTCATGCGATTTTACTCCTGTCGTTTTTTCTGTATAGAAGAACGGCCGCCAGAAATCCTCCGATCAGTCCGAAGATATGAGCCGCCATATCCACATTCTCCGAAGTGATGCCGTTATAAAGCGCATATGCTATAAGGACACACATTCTAAGTGTAGTCATGTCCTCGAGTTTCCCTTTGTTCCGGATAACGAGCCACAGAAGCGCACCTATCATGGCAAATATCGCTCCCGACGCACCGGCCGATACGATCCCACGGTTATAAAGCAGTGCATACAAAAACGATCCAAGGCTTCCGAACATACCGCCGAGCAGATATATAAGAATGTATTTCAGTTTTCCTACCGCTCTTTCCACGTTATCCCCGAGAAACATGAGAACTACCATATTTCCCGCCAGATGCATGAACCCGAAATGAAGGAACATGCATGTAAAGAACCTGTAGATCTGTCCGTCCTCAAGTACCGCCGGAGCAAACATAGCCCCGTGTCCTAGCATAAACTCGACATCCTCTGTCGAACCGTAAAACGACATAACGAAAAATACCACCACGTTTATCAGAACAAGCGCGGTGTTTACCGGTGTGAACTCCTGGCTGAATGATTTTTCCTGTCGGGGATTATCGTCATAATAGCCCGAATATCCGGCACCCGTATATTCCCTGTCCGGTCCCGGCTCCTGATTCAAAGGAGCAACCTCCGACTCGATAGCCTGACGGAGCCCATAGAAATCATCCGGTTCATTATCGTACAGGATAAGTGCCATCGTGTTTGAATTGACGATCCAGCAATGATCGTCGTTTATAACGAACTTCCTGGCTTCACTGACCCACGGTGTAACAATGAGTGTCAGAAAATCAATGCTCTCATATCCTCTTTCCCGGATATGCTCTTTGGATTTATCGCAAAAAACGATGTACTGCTCCGTCGTGAGCGGGATCCCGTCTACACAGTCAAGAACCTGTATCACTTTGGCGGATGACATCTCGTATTGAACGAACAATTTTACAAACGGAACATTCGATTCGATTTTCAGATATCCCTGCTTTTCGAGCAGGCTTTGAATCTTATCGATCATAGAGGGATTATATCAAATTGCGCAGGTTCTGTTAATACTTTGGGCAAAAGTGCCTGTTTGTCCTTGCGGTGTGAATGAATGATCCCGCAAAAAGATCATTACCGGCCTCTATAGTCGTTATCAGGACTCTTTCGTCGGAATATATCCGGATATCAGTATCCCAGTCCAGGATCAGTCGCTTTGACAACTCGTTTCGTACATATTCTTCGGCTTTAGTTTCGATATCACCCCCTTCGCCCGCGGCCGAAAAGGAAGCCTGTTGGCATATATACTCGAAGCTGCATCTGTCAAACAAGAACATACCGGCATATATGAACATCACAATAACACCGAGTATCACCGGCATTATCAGCGCGGCTTCAACCGTAAAGCTGCCCCTGTGTCTCATCTATCCGATACCCCCCGCTACGGTGATCAGAAACCCCGACATCACAAAGGGCGCAAACGGAATCCCCCCGGTAAAGCGTTTCTTCTTTCTAATGATCAGTGCTCCGGCATATACGGTTGCGGCAACCGATGCGACCGCTATCACATAGAGATTGCTTCTGTTCCCGATTAGGATCCCGAGTGCCGCCAGAATCATCCCGTCGCCTGTACCTATGTATTTCTTAGCGTGTTTTACTGCAACTATGATAACCGCACCCAAGAGTATCGGAGCGATCAGATCCGTGATCAGTCCGCTCATACCGTATTCCGCAATTCCGATATAAGCCGTCAGTGTTATCAGTCCCCCTCCGGCTGCCGAAATGATCAGCGGAACCGTATAAACGATTCTCCTGCGAATATCCGTATATGTGCATATGGCAAGCATCACTAGAGCTATCATCTGTTTTATCTGCCACATCTGCTGCATGGTCTTTTGTCCTTTACCTCACTGTAACTTACGGCATACACCGTTCGTTTGAGTCCGCTGCAAGTTACGCTGTTGTGGTATCTGTCCCCGTCCGTCGTAACAAAAAGGATCCCGTCCGAAAGCTTTGCATGACATATTCCGCACGGTTTGTACTTTCCGCCGCTTTCATTTCGAAGATCCGGAACACGGGTAGGGTCCACCTGTTTTACCGTAAGCATCAAATGGCTGCAGTTTCTGTCCCTGTGCCAGACCTCGCTTCCTTCAGTCACATATACGATCTCCTCTTCGGGAAAATACCCGCTGTCATACCCGTTCCACACATGAATGAGACATTTTCTCTTAACGGACACCGACAGCGGGCCGAAAGCCGTCGTCAGCGGAAACAGTTCCCGCCTGATATCGAGTTTTCTGTACTCCGGCCCGTCCGTCTCATCAACAGCCGTATCCATCGCCTCGCAGAAAAGCTCTTCCTGGATATCCATCACTTCCCGTTTCATCGGAAGGATCGAGACAAGCGTCAGCAGTCCCAACGCAAAAAGCGGAAGAACAACGGCAGCTTCAACAGTAAGAGAAGCCCTTTTACATGATTTCAGATTCATACGAATACTGCCTCGTTATGCAAAATGTCCCTGTCGATGGACCGTCAAAAGTTGCGGTAAAGACAAGATCGTAGAAGCATCCGTCCGGATCAAATCCCGGACTTCCGTTATCCCTCATGTATTCGATCATCTCTTTTGTAATACCGTATTTGTCTTCACAGGGTTGAGAGTTGTCGCTTACCGAAACGGATACGTCTCTTAATTCATTTACCGTCAGAGAGTTGGTCAGATACATCGAAAAGTGTTCTTTGATCCTGTCTATACCGCCCTCCGGCGTCTTGAAGGAACTGTCGATCAAAAGAATCCCGAACCTGTCGAACAGTTCCCTGTTATATTCCGCAAAGCATGACATGACGGCGCAGTCCGTTGCATAAGAAGCCTCGCTTTTTGAAACATACCTTTCCGCCAACGTCGAAAGAGAAATGATAAAAGCCGATACGACCGACAAAATCAGCGTGAGAAATACCGTTATCTCCGCTCTTTTCTCAGATCGCATTGACATCCTCGGTTATCCTTCCGAATATTCCGTTTATGATATTTGTCAGCTGATCCCTGAAGATCACCACAAGTCCGATCAGCACGACCATAATCAGTATCACCTCCACAACGCCTATACCGCGGTCATCGTCTTCGATACTTACAAAGCTGTCCCTGATCCTGCGAAACATTGATATTACAGCATTAATTAACATACAAATCCTCCTTTGTCGTACATACTTCTGTTTGGCGCAAAACAAAATCAAATGTGAAATTCTGCCGAAACGGCCCGATCTGATCGGTCGAAAACACGGAATATGTTTTCTGATGAGACAGATTATAAGATATGATTTTTACCCTTGTAAATACTGTTTTGTAATATCGTGATGCTGTACAAATCACCTTCCGGTGTGATTTTTGAAAACTGTTTATCATGCATAAAAAAAGACCCGGATCGGATGTGATCCGACCCGGATTTTCTACATTCGTTTTTCTTATATCACAGGAAAAACATCACGGCAGGTATCGTTACGATAGATGTTACAGTTGTAAGGATTATCCCGGCCGATATCATGTCTTCCTTCACGCCGAACTGTTTGGCCATCATCAGAGGCATGTTTGCCGCAGGCATTGACGACATGACAGCAACCGTGTGAAGGATCAGTTTGTTTTCGATAAAAGGCTTCAGGATAAATATGAGAAGGATCGGAACAAGGATCTGGCGAATAACTACAAACACATAGAGACGCCATCTCGTGAACACTTCCTTCGGAACCATCTGCGCGACCGATACTCCGAGAACCATCATCGACAGAAACGTCGTGCAGTTTCCGATATATGAAAGAGTAGACTGAACAAGTTCCGGAACCTTTACATCGGTCAGATACACGACTATCGTCACGACCGCCATTACCGTTCCGGAATTGATGAGATTCTTGAACGAAAA
The DNA here is from genome assembly GCA_016281675.1 of Lachnospiraceae bacterium. The sequence continues at coordinate 6,058 of JAEEJD010000133.1, read as the reverse complement.
CTCATACGCCTGCTTTTCCTCCGGATGCTGTTCGGCTGCCGTCTCCTTGATCGACGCAAATCCGTATGTATAGATGATCATGTTAAACGTAAGGCAGCATATAGATACGAATATGAGTGACTGAGGCCCGAGAACCGCGGACGAAAACGGAATGCCTATGAACCCGACATTTCCGAATATTGCAAGCATTCTGTATGCATACCTTCTGTCCTTTTGAACTCCGAGAAGAACCGGGATAAGATATGCCGCCGGTATCAGTATCGCATACATTACGATAAAGCACAGGAATGCCAGTCCGACCTCTCCCGCTCCGACCTTTTCCTCTTCGGACAATGCCGCACATAAGAGAGTGATCGGATTTGTGATGTTCACGATGATCCACGACAACTGTTTTGCACTGTCGTTTGACAGGTGTTTTTTCTTGAACAGAAACACTCCCGTCAGGATCAGTATGAATATGATGATCATCTGTTTTTGTACGATCCAGATACTCATTTCCTATCTCTTCCAGAAACAATCTTTACACTTATAACAGTTATCACCCGTTCTGCCCGCAGGGTATCTTCCCGAAATACCCATCTTCTGTCTGACCGCGATGAGCTTATCCACCTGCTCTTTTGTAAACTCCGTGGGATTTCCAAGCATCTCGGACTTATACAAAAGCTCGGCGTAAAACTCGAGAGACTCCATCCTCATATAGGCTGACACAAGATCGCTCGACCAGGTCAGGGCTCCGTGATTTTCAAGAAGGACCGCGTCAAAATCATCAAGATAAGGTTCTATGGAATCCGGAACTTCCGGAGTGGACGGAGTTGCATAAGGAGCGAGCGGAACGCATCCAAGCATGACCACCGCCTCGGATGTGACGGGACGGTTTAACGGCCTTCCGTTTATCGCAAAACATGTCGCAAATTTAGAGTGGGTATGAACAACGGCATTTGCATCGGGTCTTTTCTCATATACCCGAAGATGCATCTTCATCTCGCTTGAAGGACGAAATCCGTCATTCGCTTCAAGAACGTTTCCGGCTCCGTCTATTTTGCATATGCATTCCGGAGTCATGAACCCTTTTGAAACACCGGTCGGAGTACATAAGAATTCATTGTCACCGATCCTTACGGAAATGTTTCCGTCATTGGAAGCGACCATATAGCGGTCATATATCCTTCTTCCTATATCGCATATCTGTTCTTTTATGGTTTTCTCGTCAACTTTCATGTGAATGATTGTATTTCAATCCGGTTCGTTTGTAAAGTTCAGCCGTCAAGCCCGACAAACGCCGGCACCATAACGATAACAAGAACAACTATCAGCATCATGAACATCGGGAGAAGGAGCTTGGTCTGTGCTTCCGAAGCCTGTGCTCTGATCGCAGCCATTCTCTCTCTTTGAGCCTTCTCGGTTTCCTCATACAGCATTTCGGTAAGCCCCGTTCCGCCTTTTTCGGCCGCCTGTTTTATCAGACTGATGAACGATCTGTATCTTATACTGCCGATCCTCTGAGCATAATCGTCGTATGCCGCAAGCTCACCCGCTCCCTCATCCATCATCTTCTTTGAGATGAGCATTTCATCGAATGCATATCTTCTGTTCTTCGAAGACTGCTTTAACCTGTTTTCATATACTTTGCAGATCTCGGACCATATCGTTCTCGGATTCATCCCTGCCGTATGATAGAGTGCATACTGATTCAGTATCCTGGCATGATCGGCTTCGATCTGTTTCCTTCTGTTCATTGCTTCTTTTCTGATCTTATCGTCCTTATCGGCCATGATGATTATTGTTACGATAATTCCCAAAGCAAAAACAATCGGGCCTTTATTGATCGAAGAAGCGTAAAACGTTATCTTTCTTCCGGAAAGTTCATCCGGCAGCATCTGAACCTCATCTTCGCGGCTCAACTCATCACCAGCCTCTACGGACGCCTCGATCATTTCCCTGATGCTTTTACCCTCCTCCCTCTTTCGAAGACGGACATAAGAATATTTATCTTCTTTATAGTCCTTGTATGATAAGGATGCACGCAGTCGTACAAGAATCCCCTGCCCGTTATCCTCTTTTGCAAGTCTCTCATTGTTAATGACTCCGTCTCTTCCGACCAGCAAAGGTCTGTCCGAAGTCCATTCGATCGAAAACGGAAAACCTTCGATATGATCGCGCAAATCCAGATCGTTAACAATCTCTTCGGGATCCGTGTTATTGCCCAATATATTCTTCCAAAGCACTTCATCCAGCTTCTTGGAATAATCGTTTATCTCGGTTTCGGAATATCTCCTTTCGGAAACTTTCACAGTGATCTTCTCCGCCTTTGCTCCTTCCGGGCAGGCTTCAAGCGTTACCGTGCGGTCGCCTTCCCCGTATCCGCTTCTGGAAACAAACGTTACGGGTTTGGCGTTTGATACCTCATCAACTACAGTCACGGGGACCGCGATCAATACAGAGAAAGCAACGGCTGCCGAGAAGATCTTGGCCCGCCTTTTTTCGAGCAAACGTATTCTTTTCTCCGCTTCCGTCTTGCGATACATCTCCTTTATGCAGGAGGCTGTCTTCCCGGACACAAAGAACTCTGACATCCTCATATTCTGATATCCCCTATCCTTTCCGACAGATAAATAGCCAGAATATATACGATTAGCCCGGCCGTCATGACTGCGATCCCAAACGGATCATGATACAAAACTTCGATAAAGCTTCCCGAAGACAGCCTCAGATACGCCAGTATCCCGGGCGGGATGACGCACATTACCCTCTGCTCATACTGTTTGCCCCGGATCATTGTCTTTGCTTCCGCTTCCGCATCGATCCTGTTTTCCATGATCTGCGTACAGGACGATATGATCCCGGGAAGATTACCGCCGCTTCTGATCGCTGCCGAAAACACAACCGAGAAATCATGCATCTCCTCTATCTGCCATCTGTCCGCCATTTCCTTTACGGCAACCGAAAGAGTCTGCCCGGATCTTACGCGCATATTTACGGTTTCAAGTTCCTTTACTATGGCGGATCTTCTTCCATACAGTTTTTCCATGTCATCCGCAGCCGAAACAAACGCGTTCTCTGCCGACATCCCGGCGGAAAGTGATGTTGATACACCGGTAAGGGCGCTTATGAACTCCTCCGTCATCTCCTCGTTTTGTTTTATTCGCTTCTTTTTCTTTACCGCCCTTGCAAACAGGACAAAAAAGGGAGCAAACAGCAACATCGGAATTGCCGAATCGTAAAACAGCCATGAGAACAGCGCGGAAACGATCAGATAAACGGCCAGGCTCACCGCCCATTCGGCCGTTCTTAGATTGTATTTATGTTTCATCCGGCTCCCCTTTCTTTCCGATAAGCCCCGCTCTTTCCATTTTGAGAATATTATCGAGATCGTTCTCTTTTTTGAGTTCTCCCAATATCCTGCCGTTCTTTTCTCCGGTTTCGACAAATTCAAATAGTGTCCTCACAGATATTCCCGGACCGGGAGTCTTGTCGACTTCCGTTACCTGAAGCACATGCCTGCTCCCGTCCCTGAGCCTTCCGAGATGGACTATAATATCGATCCCCGATATTATCTGTCGTCGGAGAGCATCCGAAGGAATGGGGGATGAGAGCATGACCATGGTTTCAAGTCGCGACAGTGCATCCGGCGCGCTGTTTGCGTGAATCGTCGAAAGCGAACCGTCACTACCGACATTAAACGCCTGAAGCATGTCTATCGCTTCCTCTCCTCTGACTTCACCGACTATTACCCGATCAGGCCTCATCCTCAGCGCGTTTTTAATCAGGTCTCTTATGGTGATCGGACTGCATCCTCCCGATGTTGCGCTTCTCGTTTCCAGCCTTACGAGATTCCTGATCCCCCTTATCCGAAGCTCTGCGGCATCCTCGATCGTGATCACCCGCTCATCCGGCGGGATGAATCCCGACAGCATGTTAAGAAACGTAGTCTTTCCGGATCCGGTCGAACCGCTGATCAGTATATTGTATCCGGCAATGACAAGCTGTCTCATAAGATCGAGCGCCTCCCGTGTGATACTGTTCGTCGAAACAAGCGTATCGGCGTCGATCGGATCGTTTGGAAATCTTCTGATAGTAAGGCTCGGCCCGTTTATGGCTATCGGATCGAGTATCGCATTTACTCTTGATCCGTCGGGAAGCCTTGCGTCAAGAATAGGTGAGGTCAGATTAACGGTCCTGTTAACATCGGATGCGATCCTTCCGATGATATCCACAAGCCTTTCTTTTGACTCGAATGCGACTCCGGTACTTATGAGCTTACCCTCACGTTCCACGAATATCCCGTCCGTTCCGTTCACCATTATCTCCGAAACCTTATCGTCTTCAAGGATATCCTGAAGAACATCGAGACGCCTGATTCGGTTGAACAGTTCATGACACATGAGGCCCCTTTGTTTCGGTGTGAGGTCTCCTGCTTTTGCGTTTTTGATGATACATTCCCTGATCGTATCGATGACTGTTTTATCGTCATCGCCCCTGTTAACGAGACGATCACATACGACCGAATAGACTTCGGCCTTAACGTCCTTATATAAACCGTTTTCCTGCAATGAGATACTCCTTGAACAAGAAAGAAACTTAAGATTAAATGTATGATTTCAGATCTGTATCAATGATTATATGTTATGGATCCCGTCGTGTAAATGCCGCCTGCGGCGAAAATCATTTTTCGTGAACCTGCATAAAAAAAGGACTCCGGACGTTTTGTCCGAAGTCGCTTTTTTGTATATAATCACTAAACCGTATAACCTCTGTTTCCGGATACCGAAGTACTCTCATTGAGCGTACCTCTTCCGTATGTCAATCCGGCATATACGGTTTCGGCGTTCTCCATCGCAGGTCCCGACGTGTCTTGTTTTGACAGCTCATCAAACGTTTCTTTGAGCGATGACAGAAGTCGTACGCAATCACCCAGCGATTTGCCGTCATTTTTTATAACGGCCATCGAAACCTCTTTACTGACGAACTCGTATATTCTGAACAGATAGAACGATATCGCATATGTAAAATCAAGTGATGAGATCAGATCCCCAAGAACTCTTCCGGCATTTGCACACTGTACTTTCGCACCTTCGTGATCATCCGCCTCAAAACACTTTTGAGCTTCTTTTATGTACTCGATCGCAAGATCATACATTATGACTATGATCCCTGTCGGTGATGCGTTTGTGATCTTAAGGGTATATTCCTGTTTCTTTTCGCTGGTCATATGGGTCCCTTCCGGTTATACCATAAACTTTCTTACTGTAGTAACTGCAGTGCCTGCTGAGGTTGCTCGTTAGCCTGTGCCAGCATGGATGTTCCTGCCTGAACAAGAACCTGAAGCTTTGTATAATCAACCATTTCCTCTGCCATATCAACATCTTTGACCGTTGAATAGGACTGTTCAAGATTTTCCGTGGTTTCCGCAAGTGATGCGATCGTGGACTCAAGTCTGTTCTGATATGCTCCGAGTCCCGAACGGGCCGATGAAACATATTCTATCGCATTCCTGATCGCCTCAAGGGATTTCTGTGCCCCTTCCTCGGTTCTCATGTCAATCTCGCTGATACCGAGAGATTTCGGATCCATCTTCGGAATAACTACCTGGATCTCCTGTCCGGTCTTTGAACCTACCTGAATCTTCATTCCGCCTATGCCGGTGATATCAAGTATAACATCGTCCGGATGATAGGCCTCGGTATAAGAAACCGTCAGTTTTGATCCGTCATTTAACGTCGCCGTGCATCGTCCGTCTTCACAAACAACATCTTTAAGATTCGGTACCGCATTTCCGTCCTTATCCTTAAGTGTGGGATTATCGAGGGATCCCATGCTGATCTTGTACTTTCCTGCCGGGAAACTCACATCATAATCAAGTACTTTAACGTCCGTACTTGTCAGAACAGATGTAACATACCCTTTCATCTCCTGCTCTCCGCCGAGGAGGTTCTGTGTATTGTATTCGGTATCCTTGGCAACACGCTCGATCTCATCGCGAAGAGCATTGACTTCTTTCTGTATAGCTTCTCTGTCGGCTGTTGTGAGAGTACCTGTCGAAGCCTTTACACCGAGTTCG
>JAEEJD010000132.1 GCA_016281675.1 Lachnospiraceae bacterium | reverse complement strand
GTTTGCAAACTTCCGGTCACGTTCTCCGGGCATCTTCGAAAGAAGCGAAGCCTTACCGTGAACAACCTCATCATGCGAGAATACGAGAATAAACTTCTCGCTGTACGCATATATCATTGAGAACGTAAGCTCCCCGTAATGGCCGCTCCTGTATAGAGGATCGAGCCGAATGAATCCGAGGAAATCATTCATCCAGCCCATATTCCACTTGTAGTCAAATCCAAGACCGTCGTCATCAAGATCACCCGTAACCTTCGGCCATGCGGTCGACTCCTCGGCGATCATAAGGGCCCCGGTATTCATCTTTTTGTTGATCGAATTGAGATGCTTTAACGTCTCCTCGGCTTCGATGTTCTCGTTACCGCCGTATATGTTTCTGACCCAGTCTCCGCCGCGACGTCCGTAATCAAGATAAAGCATCGATGCGACCGCATCCATCCTGATTCCGTCGGCGTGGTATTTATTCACCCAGAAAAGTGCATTAGCGATAAGGAAATTCGATACTTCAGGCCGCCCGTAATTAAAACACAGCGTACCCCAGTCGGGATGATTCGCGCGTCTCGGATCCATATGCTCGTACAGACACGTTCCGTCAAAGTTGGACAGGCCCTGTACGTCTCTCGGGAAGTGCGCCGGAACCCAGTCAAGAATGACACCTATACCGCCCTCATGCATTTTGTCCATGAAATACATAAAATCTTCGGGCGTTCCGTAACGAGATGTCGGCGCATACATTCCTATGACCTGATATCCCCACGACTCGTCAAAGGGATGTTCCATAACAGGCATGAGTTCTATATGCGTATAGCCCATCTTCCGAACATACGGAAGTATCTCATCGGCAAGTTCCCTGTAGTTGAGAAACTCTCTGTCGTCCCCGGGCTTCCTGAAACTTCCGAGATGTATCTCGTATACCGAAAAAGGTTTGTCTTTGGCGTTAAGATCCGCTCTCTTTTCAACAAACTCTTTGTCATGCCATTTATATTTATCGATATCAAATACAACCGATGCGCTGTCGGGACGAAGCTGTGCGAAATATCCGTATGGATCTGCCTTAAGACTGACCATACCGCCTTTAAGCTTCAACTCATACTTATATATGTCTCCCTCTCCGACTTCCGGAATGAATATCTCAAACACGCCCGAATCTCCGAGGCGCTGCATCTGATGACACCTTCCGTCCCATTCGTTGAAGTCACCGACAACGGAAACTCTTACTGCATTGGGCGCCCATACGGCGAAGTTTGTACCTTTGACACCGTCACTCTTTCTGACATGGGCACCGAGATATTCGTAAATGTCGTAGCATATTCCGGCATTGAATGTGCGAAGAGTCTTCTGATCTATAGCGGATCTGAACCTGTACGGATCCTCGGCAATAAAAGTCTCTTTCCCCTTCGTAACCTTATATCTGTATGAGATCTTTGTCTTAACGACGGAACGTATCAGCACGGAGAAGAAACCTTCCTCGTCCATCATGTCCATCTTGTATTCCTTGTCCTTGACGATGACGGAGCACTTGTCCGCGCCGGGGAAGAAGCATGATATCATCCATCCTCCCTTGACAAAGTGTGCGCCGAGATATCCGTGCGGATCGTCCTCCTCCGAGTAGACGATCTGCTCGACTCTCGCCCAGTCCATCATCTTATATAATTTCCTGTCCATAACTTCTCCGTTTAATGATTTTGGCGATTTGCGTCTACTGTTCTATCTCATGAATAAACAAACCGCTTCTGAGCTTAGGTTCAAACCAAGTCGATTTGGGCGGCATCAGAAGATTCGCATCGGCAACCGCAAACAGTTCTCCGATACTTGTCGGATACATTGAAAAAGCGATCTTACAATCCTCGGCCACTCTTCGCTCGAGTTCTCCGAGACCGCGTATACCGCCGACAAAGTCAATCCTCTTATCGGTCTTGGGATCATCTATCCCGAATATCGGTCCGAGCACATTGTTCTGAAGCACGGAAACGTCAAGTCCTTCAACAGGATCTTCGGGGATCATCTTTTTGTCAAATTCAAGACTGAACCATTTACCGTCCGTATATACTCCGACACATCCCTTTTTATTCGGCTTATATGCACTCTTTTCCTCTTTGAGGGTTCCAAGCTTATCAAGTTTTTCAAGGATCTCCTTTGCGGTGTGTCCGTTTAAATCCTTAACAACCCTGTTATAATCCATTATCATAAGTTCCTCATCGGCAAACAGGACCGAAAGGAAATAGTTGAACTGCTCACTCCCGTCATAGTCCGGATGCGATTCGCGGCGCTTAAGACCTACCTTCACAGCCGATGCGCATCTGTGATGGCCGTCGGCAATATAGATCGCGTTAGTATCAGAAAACGCATCCCCGATAGTCCTGATATCCTTGTCCTCCCTTATCACCCATACTCTGTGAGTAATACCGTCCGGGGACGTAAAATCATATAGCGGAGACGTTTTCTTTACCGCCGCGATCACGGCTTTAATATCATCCCTGCCGCGGTATGCCAGAAATATCGGACCGGTCTGAGCACTGAGTGCATCAACGTGATTGATCCTGTCGACTTCTTTGTCGGCACGGGTGTTCTCATGCTTTTTAATAACGCCCGCTATATAATCATCGATCGAAGCACAGCCGACTATTCCGGTCTGGCTCCTTCCGTCCATAATAAGCTCATAAATGTAATAACACGGCGTGGAATCCATGACGAAAGTATTGTCATCGATCCTCTTTTTCATTAACGATCTTGCCTTCTCATATACGCGCGCATCATATGTGTCGACATCATCGGGAAGCTGTGTCTCTGCCCTGTCGATGCAAAGAAACGACAAGGGTTCACGTTTCGTCTCGATCGTTGCTTCCGCACGGTTATACACATCATAAGGAAGTGCCGCCACACGCGATGCGATATCCTGTCTCGGTCTTATAGCACAAAACGGTTTTACGACTGCCATATATCATCCTCCAAGCCGTGCCCGTCAGCGATCAAAATACACAATATATTGTAGAACGGCAAATACGATCACACACTATACACGACTTTACTATTGTACCAAAAATGTCCATGCTTTGACAATATAATAATAAGAATGTTAATATCATTTCATGAAAACGTCCCGAAGACCGATTTAACGGGATTTTACAAAGGAGAACGATATGACTTCAGAAGATGCGGCATTTCTTGCCAGGATCAACGAATATGCGGAAAAGGTACTCGGGGACATAGATCCCCAGAAGACTCACGTATCGGAGCAGCTCGAGAAGCTCCGTCCGATCATGCAGGAACTTGCGATGGAATATAAAACGGATGTCGAAGACGTATTCATAAAATACATGGACCTTGCCAGTGAAGCCAATGTTACGGCCGATGCCGAGTTCAAGGCCAGGTACGGCGAAGACGACATCATGGACCTGCCTATCAGATGAAAAAAGAAGGACTGACATATTTGCAATTCGGCAAACAGTCAGTCCTTCTTCTGTTTCGGTTATTATTTGATCACGCGGACACGTATAACCCCTTCTATCGCCGACAGCTTGTCAACGAATTCGGGCGTGATATCGGAATCCACATCTATCATCGTATAAGCATATTCACCCTTTGATGAATTAACCATATCCGAAATATTGATTCCTGCCTCGGAGAATATACCCGAGAATCTGGCGATCATGTTCGTAACGTTCTTGTGATGGATCGTCACACGGCCAAGTGTCGTGCAAACACCCATATCAGCCTTCGGATAGTTGACGGAATTGACGATGTTACCGTTTGAAAGGTAATCTATCATCTCTTTGACCGCCATCTTTGCACAGTTATCTTCGGACTCTTCGGTTGAAGCTCCGAGATGCGGTATAACGATACATCCTTCGGCGTTTGCCGTAACAGGGTTCGGGAAATCCGATACATACTTTGCAACCTTACCCTTCTTGATACCGTCTATGACTGCCTGCTCATCGCAAAGAAGATCCCTTGCGAAGTTAAGGATCACAACACCGTCCTTCATTTTATCGATGGCTTCGGCATTGATCGTATTTCTTGTAGAATCCATGAGAGGAACATGGATCGTGATTATATCGCAGTTTGCATAGATATCATCAACAGAGAG
>JAEEJD010000018.1 GCA_016281675.1 Lachnospiraceae bacterium | reverse complement strand
GCCGCAAGGATATAAAATGTAAGCACGGTCTCAACAGCCAGTCCCGCGTATACGTTCAGCCTATAGGCGCCCGCAAGTATCCCGAAGGATACCGCAAATACAACGGCAATAACAATGATCCAGAGCAAAGCTCCCGACATCGTATCCATTATCTTTCGCTCACTTACGGCCTCTTTTTTCGTACTCTTTCGAAAGAAGCGCTCAAGTGCTCCTATAAGTGCCCCGATCGCACGGATCGGATGGGGAAGCCGCAAGGGGTCACCTATCGCGATATCAAGAATCACTCCCGCAGTCAATGCGATCATATGAAATAACAGATATTCTCTCATCATCTTCCCGGATCTTAATAACGTATCCTCCGAGATTTTTCACCCGGAAATCGTAATATTCTCCGCCCGTAAGGCTGTTCATGACCGCCATGATGTTCCCGCCGTGGCAGACGGCTACAGTCTCTCCGATCTCTTTTGAAAGGCTGAGTATCTCAAAAAAGCCGTCCATGGACCTTGCGATATACTCACTTCGATCGTCCCCTCCCGGAAAGGGGATCGTACCGCAGGAATCAATCCACTTTTGATAGTCCGCATCGGATCCGAGTTCCTCAAAAGTCTTCCCCTCAAAGTTCCCGAAATCGGTCTCCGTCAGATTGGAAACGATTTTCAGCGGAGTACTCGGAAACAACAGCGCAGCCGTCTCTTTTGCCCTCTTCATCGGACCCGAGATCACAAACGGCGGCTCCGTTGACAGGATACTTCTTATCGTATCCCTTTTTATTTTTATCTCCCTTATCCCGTCATCAGAGAGTCCTTCATCGGTCCTGACACCGCTGTATCTTCCGATGGCATTTGACCGGGTCATGGCATGACGGATAAGAATTATTGTCTTTGTTTGCATGTAGTTATGTAAACCGTTTAACCAAGCGTAAGGATCGCCGTGACGGCAAGTGCCGTTATCGCATACACCTCGGAAGTTACGATATAAAAGCCTGCGGTATCACCGGTGACTCCGCCGAAGTTCCGGTTAACGACAAATCTGTAGATAACGGTAAACACCGCAAATACAAGCGCGATCACTCCCGTATAAAGTGCACTCAGAAACGCCATAAAAGATACGACCGCCGTGATCACTATCAGAAGAAACACAGCGGATCCCGTGCCCGAATCTTTCGTCTCGGCAACAAGCATGCCGTCATCCTTGGCTTTCTTCATCATAAGTGACGTAAGTGCCGCCATTCCCCTTGATATGACGAATACCCCGCATGCAAAGATCACGATCGGAACGTCTTTCGTCATCTCAAGATGTATTATCGTTCCGAACGAGAAGATCAGAAGGAGCGCCGCGGCGGCAGCGCCCGTGATCGCAAACGCACCCGAATGGGGATCCTTTAATATCTCAAGTTTCTCCTCTTTCGAGCGGTACGAACGTATCGCATCCACGGTATCCATGAACCCGTCAACATGAAATCCTCCGGTTATGACAAGCGGGATTATGACCGCCATCAGTGCCTTGAACGAGACATTTACGGGTTTATTCGATAAAAATCGTATGACAACGAACAGTACCCCTCCGACAAGCGCTCCGACAAGCGGAAGAAACGCTATGACGCCGGAAGAATCTTCATCATCCAGTTCAAACCGGGGCATCGGTATCCTCGAATACAGAGAAAAGGCCGCAGCCAGATTTTTCAGTATCTTCATATCACACCTCTATTACCTTTCCCGCTATCCTGCGAAGTTCGTTGTTTACACTGTCGACAAGGCGTTTATAAAGCGCCGTCTCCTCATCATCCGAAGGATCGGCTTCAAAGCTTGCCGCTACCACTATCATATCACAAACCTTGTCCGCAAGCCTTGTTATGCGCTCGACGATCGTAAGGGCGAATTCGTGCTCAAAGGCATCTCCCTGATACGACATCCATGCCATATTGGGATCGTCGTGCATCTCGTTGCCGACGAGATTGGCAACGCACTCGAGCAGTACCACGCTCTCTTCGGGATTATCCATGGAGTCGACCGCATTTCCGACGTAAAGCGGAATCTCCAGCGTGACAAATCCCTTGCCCTCACGCATCTTCCGGTGTTTTTCGACTCTTGCCTTTCCCGCTTCGTCCATCACTTTCATCGTGGCAATGTAGTATCTGTTCCTGTACCTGTCGGAAAGAGCAAGGTCCTCCGCAACTTTTGACTTGCCGCTGTCGGCCTTTCCGATAACTAGTGTTATCATTTGTTGTACCTCCGATATTGCCGTATTTGCGCTGTTTTAAAGCTTGTTCCTGAATTGTATACACGATATACCATATCAATAACAGGTATTATCATAACGGCGCCCGTGGCTTCTCCGAGTGCCATGTCGGCATTCACGATACTCTTTAATCCCATCTGTTTTAGCGCTATATCCGTTCCCTTCTCCCTGCCGCTGTGTGACGCGATCATATATCGTTCGCATCCCGGGACGATACGCGCAGCTGCAAGTGCCGATACGGCACTTATCAGCCCGTCAATTATGATCGGAACATGATATAAGGCGCCTCCGACGAAAATGCCGCAAAGGCCTGCAATGTCGAGTCCCCCGACGCGGCAGAGCGCCTCAAACGCATTTGACCGGTCAGAAATCTTCTTTTCCTTCCCGGCATGTATATCCGGACCGTGAAGCTTTAAAGCGTTCTCGATCACGTTTATCTTTCTTTTCAGTCCTTCATCGGAAAGGCCCGCGCCTCTTCCCGTAACCTTTCCGGCTTCTTCCCCTGTAAGTACGCATAAAAGCGCCGTGGCTGTCGTAGTGTTTCCTATCCCCATCTCGCCTGTTGCGATCAGTCCGAAACCTTTATCCCGGCATTCTTTAACGATCCCGATGCCGGTATCTATCGCCCGAAGACACTCCTCTTTGGTCATGGCACGCTCTTTTTCGATATTTCCCGCTCCGTGTGCCACTTTCCTGTCGATTATGCCCGGTATCGCATCATCGCAATCCATACCTATATCCACTCCGATGACTTCGATCCCGCTGCCGGCCGTCAGGACACAAAGAGTGCTCCTGCCCTCACCCGTGAGCCTTGCAACATCACGCGTGACCTCGGGCCCGGTCTGGGATACCCCCGATTCTACAACACGGCTGTCCGCAAACATGACAACCGCTGCCCTTTTTGAGATGTCCGGATGAACGTTGCCGCTTACGGAGGCGATACGGCATATGATATCCTCAAGATTGCCAAAACCGTCGATCGGCTTTGCAAGCGAATCAAAATGCTCTTTTGCCCGGTCATATACGCTTCTGTCCGGTTCTGTAATATTCAATTCAAACAGTTCTTTTTCGGTCATTATCCCTTCTTTATCGACATGATATCGTATATCGCATCTATATCAAGATTTTCTCTCAGGCAGTCGGCTAAAAGGTCATACTGCTTCTCCTTAAACTGCGCCTGATCCAGGATACCATCCGTATTGACGGATCTTCCCCTTCGCCCGGAAACAAGCTCTATAATTCCCTTTGCTATATCCTTTTCATCAAACAGGCCGTGAACGTAGCTTCCGTATATATTTCCCCGGCAGTATCCGGTCCTGTCGGATGTAAACTCGGCCAGGTCCTCAAAAGGCACCGTCTCGCCCATGTGAATCTCATATCCCGAGACTTCGGCTCCTTTAAGGGGCCCGAGGATTCCCGAAGGATCCGACAGGTTGCCTTTATAAAGCCTTCGTATTTTGTTGTCTTTAAGAACAGTATCAACCGGAAGGAGCGATAATCCCGAAATATCTCCGCCGCATTCAAGGTTATCAGGGTCGGAAACAGTTCGGCCGAGCATCTGGTATCCGCCGCATATCCCGATCACTGTGCCGCCGGATCCGGCATATTTCTTCACGCTGTCGGCCATACCCGACTCATTGAGCCAATTCATATCCCCGACCGTATTCTTAGTCCCCGGAAGTATGACTATATCGGGATCCCCGAACTGTCTGACGTCGGAAATAAAGCGAACCGATACGTCCTCTGCCTGTCCAAAGACTTCAAAATCCGTGAAGTTTGAAATATGCGGAAACTTTATGACCGCAATGTCAAAGGCTTTCGCGCTCTTTTCGGCAAAACGGTCCGAAAGTGAATCCTCATCATCAAGTGTCAGATCGGTATACGGGACCACCCCCGATATCGGAATACCGGCCTTCTGCCTTATTATCTCAAGCCCCGGTTCGAGAAGAGCCTTATCGCCCCTGAACTTGTTGATCACAAGGCCGCATACCCTGGCGCGCTCGCTACCCTCAAGAAGATCCAGTGTCCCGAGAAGCTGCGCGAACACCCCGCCCCTGTCGATATCCCCGACAAGAAGAACCGGAGCGTCTGTCATCTCTGCCAGCCCCATATTTACTATATCCCCGTCCTTAAGGTTGATCTCGGCGGGTGAACCCGCCCCTTCAATGACTATGATGTCATTTTCCGAACGGAGCTTGTCAAAAGCCTCTTTAATTACCGGAACAAGGCTCTTTTTGTATTCGTAATACTCGGCCGCCCTCATATTCCTTACAACACGGCCGTTTACAATTACCTGCGACCCGCAATCGGAAACCGGCTTCAGAAGCACCGGATTCATCTCCGCACGCGGCCTTTGCTTCGCGCATTCCGCCTGCATGACCTGAGCGCGTCCCATCTCGAGGCCTTCCTCGGTAACATATGAGTTGAGAGCCATATTCTGCGATTTGAAAGGCGAAACCCTAAACCCGTCCTGTGCGAATATCCTGCACAGGCCGGCAGCAATAACGCTCTTTCCCACTCCGGACATCGTGCCCTGTACCATGATGATACCGGTAGAAAACGACGGGCGGGCTTTTCGGTCCGGCTTTTTTTGTAAGTCAAAGAAAGGTCTTGACCCGAGAAGTTCCGTACTCATGTCCGAAAGGCCGTAAAGCCGCCTTATGAACCCTTCCTCAAACACTTCCCCAGGTGTTCCGATCCGCTGAACCTTTCCGTCTCCTACGGCTACGACCGTATCTGAAAGCTTCATCGCGATCTCGGGCTCGTGAACGGACATCAGTACCGCAATCTTGCGATTTTCGGTCAGCTGCTTTATCTTTGTCAGAATATCTATCTTATAGCGTATATCAAGAAACGAGGTCGGCTCATCAAGCACGAGCACATCGGGCTCCTGCGCTATCGCCCTGGCCAGCATTACGCGCTGACGCTGTCCGTCGCTTATTTCGGTAAACAACTTTTCAGAGATCTCCTCTGTCTCGGTAAAGGCGATCGCCTCGTCGACCTTTTCGATGTCCGAAGCTGACAGTCTCCCGAACATGCCCGTATACGGGTATCTGCCGCTCTCCACCACCTCACGGCATGTCATAAGCTCGGGACGCACCGGCACCGTCATCACCATCGACAGTTTCTTTGCGACTTCCCCGGCCGAAAGGCTGTCCCGGTCCCGGCCGTCAAACTCAACCAGTCCTCCCCGCTTGCGAAGTGCCCCGGTCAGGGTCTTTAACAATGTTGATTTTCCGCTCCCGTTCGGCCCGATCAGCGTGACTATCCTGCCGGGCTCCACCTTCATCGTGATCCCGGTAATTATGTCGCTGTCATATCCTATTGTCAGATCTTTGGTTGTCAGGCTCATAAGCTGCCTCTTTTTCTTCTGATCATGACCGCGATAACGACCGGCACAAGAAGAACGGCCGTTACCGAACTGATCGACACTTCCGCAGGAGCAAAGACAGTACGCGCAATACAGTCACATACGAGCGTTACGAGGGCACCGAGCAGAAAACACCCCGGTATCATGACCGCAGGTGAGCTCGTCTTAGTCATACTCCTGCATAGGTGAGGGACCGCGATCCCGACAAACGATATCGGACCGGCAAAGGCCGTAACGCATGCGGCGAGCATGCTCGAAACGAGAATTAGCAGCACTCTCAACAATGTTATGTTAACTCCTCCCGATCTCGCATAGTCTTCCCCGAGCCTGTATGCACCTATCGGTTTGATAAGAAGAATGCTGACAAATACGCATATTCCGACGATCACCGACATTATCGCAACATCGGAAGCGTTCATGCCCGATAGGCTTCCCATCGACCAGTTGTGAAGGTTCACGATATTTGCGTCATCCGCGAAAGTCACAACGAGATCTGTTATCGCCGAGCAGATATAGCCTATCATTATCCCGCATACGACGAGTATGCCCATGCTCCTTACCTTTAGCGAAAACAGAAGTACCAGTCCCATTGCGATCATTGCTCCCGCAAACGCCGCAAGTACCATGAACAGCGACCCCGGCTTGTGTCCGCGGGCCATGAAAAATATGAGGGCGAGCGCAACCGTAAGCTTTGCACCCGATGATATCCCGAGCACAAACGGGCCTACGATCGGATTGTCGAAGAACGTCTGAAGCATGTATCCCGATAGTGCCAGAGCCCCTCCCAGGATCACCGCAGCCTCCATTCTCGGAAGTCTTATCGAGTTGACGACACTGGCGTGCATCGCGTCCGCAGAACGCCCGATAAGCGACGCAAACACCTCTCCGGTGCTCATTTCGACCGTTCCCGTCACTATGTTCACATATGCGGCCACAACAAGCAGAACGGCCATTATTACGAATGATATCAAGCATCTTCTCTTCATCGGAAAGCTCCCAAACCGCCTGTCATTCAAGCTTTGTCAGAAACGTGCACTCTTCGTCCGCACCGGATGTGACATTACACATATCGGTCACGAAATCGGCGATCCCCGTGCTCTTCTGGAAATAATCACCCGACAGGCAGTAAACATTCCCCTCCCGGACCGCTTTAAAGTCCGCAAATATCGGATTCAGGTCCTTCAAATCATTTACAGATCCGATCTCCCCGTCTATCGTACTGTTATAAATAAGGATATCCGCATCCGATGCCGCCGCATAGAAATCCTCCGGCTGCATGTTGATGCTGCCCATATTCCCGGATGTCCTGACCGTTTCCTTGTCCGGAACATAGCTCGCACCCGACATTTCGATCATCTTCGTGATGTAATCGCCCGGCGCCCTGACAACTATCATGCCCGTTGCCGAAACATAGAAGAACGCAACTTTCCTGCCCCTTCCTGCGTCCTCAACACGCGATGAGACGATCGCGACTTCTTCATCAAAGAACTTCCCCGCGATCTCCTCGCTATCAAACAGCACTCCGTACAGTTTTATCCACTCAAGCCGCCCCAGCGGATCAGATTCGTAGTTCGAAGTCTCAACGATCACGGGAATCCCGAGTTCCTCAAGTTTCTCCTTTACCTCCGGATTGTGGTAGATCATCGTATTTTCGACCGCCAGGTCGCATTTTTGCGAGATCAGCTGCTCATAATCCGGCATCCTGTACTTCCCGGCGTACAGCATCCCGCCGCTTTCCATCGCATCCCTGACATGATCCAGATGCCAGTCCTCCGCCCTCAGGGGCGAAAATCGCACCTTCCCGAGTCTTTCGATCCGGTCTGCAAGATCCATGGCCGAAGTGGAAACAAGATATGTCCTTTCCAACGGCTGCCTGATTATAGTTATGTCAACCTCTCCCCCGTTGCCTTCATACGTGATCTCCGGGATTTTCGCGCCGGCGGGGACGAGAAGATAATCTCCGACCCCGTATATGCTGATCAGTCTGTGATCACCGTATGACGCGATAT
The DNA here is from genome assembly GCA_016281675.1 of Lachnospiraceae bacterium. Next base: position 609 of record JAEEJD010000018.1, on the reverse strand, counting down.
CAAAACCGTTTGCGTACTTAAGCTCGAGCATTCCGTCGGGCCCCATGCCGTCTATCAGTATTTGCGGCCTCTCTTCGGGACGCACCCCGAATGCGGCCTTATCGACAACCGAAGAAGCCTTGCCGCTACCCTGATCTGAGGCGTCCTCACCCCCGGTATTCCATATGATCCTGTATTCGATCTCATGAGGCTTGCTCATGGCGATCGTATCACCGATAAGATCAAGCGGTTCGTCAAGAGATGCGACCGGAACGGTAAAGGTGGACTTGCCGCCGGGATTTTCGTTTTCGTATTTGATATCATCGACTATTATATAGTCGTAGTTTTCGCTGCTCCAGACGAGTGTCGCATATGTTTTTCCGTCCTTTGCCGTTACCCTGACCGGTGACTCGACGTGGGCTTTTCCGGAGCCACCCTCGAATGTTATGTTAACCAAACTAACCTCCTGCACAGAGCAGGAGGTTAAGATCGTCATACACAGTATTGATATTATAAGATACAGTATTCTCTTCAATTGCTCATATTCAGATCGACACCGTTACCTTATGATCATACCACACACCCTTAGTGCCGATAAGTGCCAGATCAAATTCTTTGTCAAGAGCGGGT
>JAEEJD010000017.1 GCA_016281675.1 Lachnospiraceae bacterium | reverse complement strand
GTAATTCTTCAGGGACATATGGATATGGTATGCGAGAAGAGTTACGATTACGAAGCCAAGCATGAGTTTACAAAAGACGGTCGCAAACTGTCGGTTCTTGACGATTACATATTTGCAAAAGGAACGACACTAGGTGCCGATGACGGCATAGCGATCGCATTCATGCTCAGCATTCTTGACGACGATACGCTTGATCTTCCTCCTGTCGAAGCTCTGTTTACGGTTGACGAGGAAGACGGGATGCGAGGGGCTATAGGTTTTGATGCATCATGTCTTACCGGTAAATACCTTATCAATCTTGATCATGAAGTAGAAGGCGAGATTCTTACGTGCTGTGCCGGCGGTAAAAGAGTTAAGTGCAGCCTTCCGGTCTCGTATGAGAAAGCAGAAGGTATCGGATACAGTATCGTTATATGCGGTCTCGCCGGAGGACATTCCGGAATGGAGATCGACAAGGGAAGAGGAAATGCCAACCTTCTTCTCGGACGTATTCTTCATACAATAACAAAGTCAATGACTTATTCCGTCAGATATATCGGAGGAGGTCTTACCGATTCGGCGATCCCGCGTGAAGCGAAAGCCGAGATAATCATCAATCCCAAAGACGAAGATCTTCTCGAGGGCATAATCGAGAAGTATTCCGGTATTATATGCGATGAATTCGAAGGCATTGAAGAGAATATGATGATATATGCCGAGAAGACTGGCGAGGATTCGGGAATGTGCCTTGATAAGGAATCGAAGAGGCGTATCGGATTTCTCTTAAACACTGTTCCCGACGGTATCATCAAGATGAGCCGCAAGAACGAAGGACTTGTTCGAACATCGCTTAACAGTGGGATCATGAAGCTTTCCGACACATCATTTGATCTTATCATCAACATGCGTAGCCTTGCGGAATCGGAAAAGGATGCGCTTGCCGATAAGATACAGTATCTGATAGAAACTATCGGCGGTACTTATACCGAGGAATACGACTATCCCGCGTGGGAATATAAGAGTGACAGTAAGCTTCGTGATATCGCGTTTGAATCTTATCAGAGAGTCTTTTCAAAGAATCCCAAGCTCCGTGGCTTTCATGCCGGACTTGAGTGCGGTGTTTTCTTTAAGAAGATCGAGGGGGCGGATATTATTTCGATAGGACCCGAGATAAACAATATCCATACTCCGAAAGAGAGATTATCGATATCGAGTACACAGCGTGTTTATACGTATATTCTTGAGATCCTGATGAGTATCTGACATGAGATTACCCGAACGGTTTACAAAGTCAATGACATCTCTTTTGAAAGAGGAGTCATCCGAATTCTTCAAAAGCTATGAAGACTCAGCCAGAAGCGGACTACGTGTCAATACTTCCAAGATCGATATCAGCCGGTTTGAGAAGCTGGCACCTTACAGTATCGAGAAGATACCATTTACCGCAAACGGATATTATATAAACGATACGGATGCTTGGTCAAAACATCCGTATTATTATGCGGGGCTGTATTATCTTCAGGAGCCTTCCGCAATGCTTCCGGCATCGCTTCTTCCCGTAAATGAAGGAGACATCGTACTTGATCTGTGTGCCGCCCCGGGCGGAAAATCAACAGAGCTTCTGCTTAGGCATCCCGGTTTACTCATATCAAACGATATCAGTCACGCCAGAACCATTCCTCTTGTTAAGAATCTCGAGCATTGGGGAGGGGATTTTGCGGTAACATGCATGGATCCGAAAGACCTCGCCGCAAATTTTCCGGAATGTTTTGACAGTATTCTTGTCGATGCACCGTGTTCCGGTGAAGGAATGTTTCGGAAAGACAGAAGCCTTATATCCTCATATGAGGACAGAGGCCCCGAATATTATGCTCCGATACAAACAGAGATTCTCGAAAACGCATATTCGATGCTCAAATGGGGAGGCATTCTTTGCTACAGCACATGCACATTCTCCGATACGGAAGATGAACAGGTTATTGCCTCTTTTCTTGAAAAACACCGTGATATGAGTATGTCGGAGATCAAAAAAGATTACGGCCTTACCGGATGTTACGACAAATACAAAGATCATCCGGAATTGGAGGGCTGTGTTCATGCATTTCCGCACCGCTTTAACGGCGAAGGACACTTTGTCGCATTGATGAAAAAAAACGAAGGAGAAAACAAACGTCTCAATTCAGGCGGAGATTCGGATACATGCGGTTTTTCCGACCTTCCCGAATGTGTAAAGGAATTTGCCACGACTTTTTCCGATGAGCTTTATGAAAGATTTGTTTCTTCGAGATTTATTATCGGGAAGGACGGTCAGATATTTCTTCTTCCATCGCTATTTCCCGATTTGCTGAGACGGAACATCAGATATTCCCGTACAGGGATATGCGTCGGAAGTATTAAGAGGTCGGGAAAGTTTATGCCTCATACGGCGTTTGCGATGAATATCGGATATCGCGACATGAAAAATTCCGTAAGTTTTGCCGCCGACGATATTAACATCATTAAATACCTTAAAGGCGAGACCGTAAATATTCAAAAACAGGATATGAATAAAGGATTTGTTCTTGTTTGTGTTGATTCGTTTCCTCTCGGCTTCGCTGTATATGACGGGAATAAACTTAAGAATCTGTACGAAAAGGGTTGGACATACAAATAATGTGGAAAGAGATACTCGATAATACAGAAGCGGTTCTGTTTGATCTTGACGGGACTCTGGTCGATTCAATGTGGATATGGCGTAAAATAGACGAAGACTATTTTGCCGAATTCGGAATGGAGCTTCCCGAAAACTATCAGAAGGAGATAGAAGGCTTAAGCTTCTACGAGACAGCCCTGTTCACAAGAGATAAATATATGCCGGACAGGGATGTTGAGGACCTGATGAATGACTGGAACAAGATGGCGTATGATCACTATGCCAATAAGGTTCCTCCCAAAGAGGGGATCAAACTGTTTCTTGATTATCTTAAGGGAAACGGTATAAAGATCGGAATTGCAACAAGCAATTCATCCGTTCTTTGCAATGCCACTCTGGAAAACAACGGACTTCTCGAATATTTTGATGCGATACTGACAGGCGAAGAGTGCGGTGCGGGAAAACCGTCACCCGACGTTTACATCAATACCGCTGCGTCTCTTGGGATCGATCCCGAGAAATGTCTTGTGTTCGAAGATATATGTAACGGCATAACGGCAGGTAAGAGAGCCGGTATGACCGTAGTTGCGGTATATGACGAGTATTCGCATTATCAGTGGGAAGAAAAATGCAATATGGCCGATCACTTCATAATGTCCTACAAGGAGATAACAGATGAGATATATTGACCGCGAGCTTCGCGGAACGTTCGGATATATAAAGAAGCAACGCAGATTTGAGATCATAAAGACGATCATATTATTTGTAATGGCTTTCGGTATATTCTTTATCGGTCTTGCAACGCTTCATACAAAAAAGAGTCTCTGGTCCGTGTTTGCTGTTCTGGCTCTGCTTCCCGCATGCAAGTCGCTTGTAGGAGTGATAATGTTTGCAAGATTTGATTCTCTCGGTGAGGAAGTTTTCCGGAAATATGTTTCGGCTGTCGGAAAACTGCCGACCCTGTTTGAAAACGTGATCACGACCAAGGAAAAAGCTTTCTATATTCCCGTAATATGTATTAAAGACGGAAATGTTACCGCATTCAGGGATAATAAAAAAGGCGATAACAAAGCTCTTAAGGAACATATGGAGAGTGTGCTCTCGGCTGCGGGACATAAGGCTGCATTTTTCATTTTTGACGACGAGGAAGCTTTCCTTGCCCGGGCAGTTCAGTTGAGTTCCGGTTACGAAGGACCCGGCACGAGGGAAGAGCAGATAGCAACCACGATCAAAGCGGTTTCATTATGAAAGAATATGTGATATCCGAAAGCGAAGCGGGAAGGCGACTCGACAAGTATGTTATGAACATACTCAGAAACAGTCCGTCTTCGTTCATATACAAAATGCTTCGCAAAAAGAACATAGTATTAAACGATAAAAAAGCTTCCGGAAACGAACTCGTAAATCCCGGTGATGTTATCAGGATTTATCTTTCGGATGAGACGTTTGACAAATTCTCGTCAATAGATAATAAGAACAGCATCGATTCCGACTTATCGGATCGAATGCCTCCCGTGATATACGAGGATGAAGATGTCCTTATAGTGGATAAGCCAGCGGGGATGCTTACACAAAGGTCGACGACTTCCGATATATCTCTTAACGAGATATGTCTGTCATATGTTAAAAATCACATGAGCCGCGATACCGATAACCCTTCGGCTTTCACCCCTTCGGTATGTAACAGGCTTGACCGTAACACTTCCGGAATAGTGACGTTTGCCAAGACATATAAAGGCGCAAAGAACCTTTCGGCCGGATTTAAAGATCACGGTTTCGAAAAATACTACAGGTGTATAGTAGTCGGAGATGCGAAGGATGTTGATCTGTCCGGAAAGCTGATCAAAGATACCGACAGCAACACCGTCACGGTTTCGGATGACGGTGAAGGAGCGGACATCAGAACCGTAGTAAGAAAAATATCCGGAAACGGAAAACTGTCATACTGCGAGATCAGACTTATAACCGGCAAGACGCATCAGATAAGGGCGCATTTGGCACATTGCGGACATCCGATACTGGGAGATCCCAAATACGGCGATAAAATCATAAACGACGAGTACCGAAAAAGATACGGTATCAAGTCACAGATGCTTGTGTGCTGCCGGCTCGTGATACCCGATGATTTTCCGCTCGGCGGTATCGCCGGAAAGACGTTTGAGACACAGGTACCCGATGCGTTTATCAAGGTGATGTGATGTCAACATGGAACTCGAGAGGTCTTCGTGGGTCAACCCTTGAGGAACTCATAAACAGAACAAACGAACTGTACAGAGAGCACGGTCTTTGCCTTGTTCAGAAGATTCCGACGCCGATCACGCCGATAAAGATGAACGAGGATCATTCCCAGATAACGCTCGCTTATTTCGATAAAAAGAGTACTGTCGATTACATCGGCGCGGTGCAGGGTATACCCGTATGTTTCGATGCAAAGGAATGTTCAACCGATACTTTTGCTCTTGCAAACATTCATGAGCATCAGATCGAATTCATGAGACAGTTTGAGGAGCAGGGCGGGATCAGTTTTATCGTGCTGTATTACGCACACCTTGAGAGATTCTGCTATCTGAGGTTTGAAAAGATCATGCAGTTCTGGGACAGGATGATTCAGGGCGGAAGAAAAAGCTTTCGTCTGGAGGAACTCGAGGAAGGTTTTGATCTTGTTCCTCATAACGGGATATTTGTTCCGTATCTTGACGGTATAAAAAAAGATTTGACATTAAGATGATGTTTCCGTATAATTTCGCTTGATAACAAGGTAGCGAATTAGCGAATTACCAATTTAACGCGATAAAGTGAGGAGAGCATGAACAAAGTAATGCACACGCCTGAAGGCGTAAGGGATATCACTCCCTCGGAATTGGCCAGAAAACTGGAAATAGAGAACAGGCTTCTGGATGTCATGAAGGATGCAGGATTTCTTCTTATGCAGACCCCTTCAATCGAATACTTTGATGTATTCGCGGATAATATCGGTCTGACTCCTTCACGTGAACTGTATAAGTTCCACGACAAAGAAGGAAACACACTCGTACTTCGTCCGGACTTTACACCTGCGATGGCCAGGGCTTTCTCCAAGTTATATTTTGACGAGAATGCTCCGGTGGGTTTGTGTTACCTCGGTAACACGTTCGTTAACGGTAACGATCTTAACGGAAGGCTCAAAGAGAGTACCCAGATAGGTGCCGAACTCTACAATGACGGAAGTGTCGAAGCGGATGCATCGATGATCAGTCTTGTGGTCAAATGTATGAAGTCCGCAGGTTTTGATGATTTTGTAGTATCTGTCGGAAACGGCAATTTCTTCAAGGGACTGTTCGAACAGCTCGGAATCGACGGCACGATGGAGCAGACTCTTCGTGAACTTATTTCCGCGGGTAATTATTACAAAACAAGAGAATTGCTGTCCGAGGCAGGTGTCAGCGAGGATATGACCGAACTGATAGTTCATATTTCCGATACTTATAATACCGCCGGATCGCTTTCGGAGCTTAAAAAACGCGTTTTTTGCGATAAGTGTACCGAGGCGCTTGACCGGCTCATAGATATTACGGATATTCTCGAAAAAGAAAGTCTTGATAAATATATCTCTATAGATCTCGGACTTCTTAACAAATACAATTATTACACCGGCGTTCTGTTCAGGGCATATACACTCGGGTTCGGTGACGCGGTAATGAAGGGCGGAAGATATGATAATCTTGTCCGTGAATTCGGAAAAGATACACCTGCCATCGGATTCGGAATATCACTTGACGAGCTTCTGATCGCTCTTGATACTCGCGAGAAACACGACGATACTTACGGTGATTATCTGACATTTGCTCTTACAAAGGGGCGGCTTGCCGATAAAACACTTGCTCTTCTCGAGAAAACGGGAATAACATGCGAGCAGATGAAGGACAAAGATACAAGAAAACTGATATTCGTTAACGAAGATCTGAAACTTAAGTTCTTCCTGGCAAAGGGTCCCGATGTTCCTACATATGTGGAACACGGCGTTGCTGACATAGGAGTTGTCGGTAAAGATACCATAGACGAGGAAAACCGTAAGATACTTGAGGTACTCGATCTCGGATTCGGAAAGTGCCGGATGTGCGTATGCGGTCCGGAGAGTGCAAAAAAACTTCTTAACACAAGAGATATGATCAAGATCGCCACAAAGTACCCGAGGATTGCAAGAACGTACTTTAATGATGTCAAACATCAGAGTGTGGATATTATCAAGCTGAACGGAAGTATTGAACTTGCGCCTATAGTCGGACTTTCCGATTGCATAGTCGATATTGTAGAGACGGGTTCGACGCTTCGCGAAAACGGTCTTGTCGTTTTGGAGGAGATCTGTGATCTTACAGCAAGAATGGTGGTTAATCCCGTATCCATGAGACTTCACTCGAAACGCATCAACAGTATCATGGAAAAACTCAAGGAGGAATTATGAGAACCGTTAAACTTACCGAGGATACGATAAAGGATATATTAAAGAGCCTTCTTAAACGTAATCCCGATCAATATAAGGAGTACGAGAGTGTCGTCGCATCGATAATCGATGATGTTCGAAAGCGCGGTGATGATGCAGTTTTTACTTATACGAAACGCTTTGACAAATGGGATATAAGCGCTTCAAACGTTAGAGTCAGTGATGCCGAGATAGATGAAGCTTTCGATTCATACGACAAAGACCTTATAGAGGTTATGAAAAGGAGTGCGGACAATATCCGGCGTTATCATGAAAAGCAGCTTCAGAACAGTTGGTTTGACACCGGAAGCGACGGTACTATACTCGGGCAGAAGATTACCGCGGTAGGATGTGCAGGAGTATATGTTCCCGGCGGAAAAGCCGCCTATCCGTCTTCAACGCTTATGTGTATAATTCCCGCACTTGTAGCGGGTGTCGGCAGGATCGTGATGTTTACGCCGGCAGGTGCTGACGGAAAAGTTGCCGCATGCACGCTTGTTGCCGCGAGGATAACCGGAGTCGATGAAATATATAAAGTCGGTGGAGCACAGGCTATAGCGGCTATGGCCTTCGGGACGGAAACTCTCCCGAAAGTCGATAAGATAGTTGGCCCCGGGAATATATATGTGGCGCTTGCCAAAAAGGCCGTATTCGGACATGTTTCCATAGATTCCGTTGCCGGACCGAGTGAGATTCTCGTTATCGCGGATGATAGCGCCAATGCAAAGTATGTTGCCGCAGATCTTCTGTCACAGGCGGAGCATGATGAACTTGCAAGTGCGATACTTATAACCGACAGTGAACGTCTTGCCGGGGAAGTATCGGAGTGGGTCGATAAGTTTACCGAGAAGCTTGAAAGATCGGATATAATCAGGAAGTCACTTGATAATTACGGCTATATACTTACGGCTTCCGATATGAACATGGCATTCGAGGCAGCAAACAGGATCGCCAGCGAGCATGTTGAGATCATAACAAAAGATCCGTATACGGACATGACAAGGATAAACAATGCCGGGGCGATCTTCCTCGGGACGTATTCTTCGGAACCTCTCGGAGATTATTATGCCGGTCCCAATCATGTTCTTCCGACAAACGGTACCGCGAAGTTCTTCTCGCCTCTCGGTGTAGATGCTTTTATCAAGAGAACGAGCATCATCGGATATTCGAAAGAGGCGCTTGAGCGCTCGTGCGACGATATAATGAGTTTTGCAAAAGCGGAAGGACTTACCGCGCATGCCAATTCAATAGGCGTCAGATTTGACAAAGGAGTATTGTGATATGCCAAGGAAAACAGTAAACGACAGGATCGCCGAGATCAAAAGAAAAACAAACGAGACCGATATTTCGGTCAGACTGTGCATAGACGGCACCGGAACATATAAGATCGATTCGGGTATTGGCTTTTTTGATCACATGCTTCAAAGTTTTGCCAGACACGGATTATTTGATCTGGATCTGACATGCGAAGGTGATCTTCTTGTTGACGGACACCATTCCGTGGAAGACTGCGGTATAGTTCTGGGACAGGCTATCAAAGAAGCGATAGGAGATAAAGCCGGGATCAAACGATACGGCTCAATGATACTTCCGATGGATGATGCGCTTGTTCTTACGGCTGTTGACCTTTGCGGAAGACCTTATTTTGAGTATGATGCATCTTTTTCCACCGAAAGGATCGGATATCTTGATACGGAACTTATCAGGGAGTTCTTCCAGGCAGTAAGCTGGTCTGCGGGAATGAACCTGCATATCAAGGTTCTTTCGGGCAGCAATTCGCATCATATATGTGAAGCGATGTTCAAGAGTTTTGCAAGATCGCTCGATGAAGCCACTACAGTGGATCAGAGGATCAACGATGTTCTCTCAACGAAAGGAACGCTTTAATGAATAAACTTCTCATACCTTGCGTATATCTTAAAAACAGCAAATTTGTAAAGGGTTTCAAAGACGATACCGTATTATCCGACGATCCGGTTTCATACTGCGTGACTTTATCGGTGGGTGGCGCCGATGCTATCCTTTTGTTTGATCTGTCCGAAGGGGACGACGAACACGAGCAGGCTTTGCTCACCATAAGGAAGATAACGCAAAATATCGCTACGGACGTATACGGTGCAGGAAACGTCAACCGTCTTGAGGATGTCAAAAAGCTCCTGTATGCGGGATGCCGGAAAGTCGCTCTTAATATGGCAAAGCAGTCCAATATCGATCTTATTGAAGAGGCCGGCAAGCGATTTTCGAAGAAGAAAACTTTTGTTTGTGCCGATTCGAATGAGCAGATACTCGATAACCTCAAGCTGATCAGGGACAATACGTCGGGAGCCATACTACTCGGTAAACCGTCCGCCGACAGAGCGGATGATATCCCGCTGATAACTGTCATAAACGAGGATGCCGATATTTCCGAGATACTAAAGAAAAACGGTATTTGTGGGGTGTCCGGAGATGTTATCAACGATAAAGGTCCCGTATACTTTGAAATGAAGATGCGGTTAAAATCACAGGGAATAAATATAGAATCCTTTGAGAGCGCATTTTCCTGGGACGATCTTAAATGTAACGAGGCCGGATTGATTCCCGTTATCACAAAAGACTGTATAACGGGTGAAGTGCTCATGCTCGCCTATATGGACAGGGAAGCTTATGAACGTACGGTAACCGAAGGGATCATGTATTATCATTCACGTTCAAGGAAGTGCCTGTGGAAAAAGGGAGAGACCAGCGGGCATTATCAGTACCTGAAAACACTTTCGTGTGACTGCGATAAAGATACGCTTCTTGCCGGAGTGATCCAGATCGGAAACGCGTGTCATACCGGAGAATATTCCTGCTTTTTCAATGAAATTATAAAGACCGATTTCGATGATACGAATCCGATGACCGTTCTTGATGACGTGATGGGAGTAATACTCGATCGGAAAGACAATCCGAAGGAAGGTTCATATACCAACTATCTGTTTGATAAAGGCATAGACAAGATCCTCAAAAAGATAGGAGAGGAAGCTACCGAGATCGTAATAGCGGCCAAGAATCCCGAGGCCGAAGAGAGTAAATACGAGATCGCAGACCTTCTGTATCATATAATGGTTCTGATGGCTGTTAAAGGGTTGACGTGGGAAGATGTAACGGAAGAACTTGCCAATCGTTGACTCTTAAAATGCTTTCGGAAAATTCAAAAAGAATATTGTAATTATTTATGTAAACTAGTATAATCAAACCGTATCTGACGAAAATCATAATTTCGTGAGGAAAGGGGTAATCTTTATGAAGGGAATAATAAAGAGAGCGTTGACAGCCGGGGCGTTATTCATTGCTATTGCGTTTGTTTATCAGAGTCCCGTTCTTGCCAAGACTCATAACGTCACATACGTTTACGGAGAGAAGACCGTTACTTACAAAGTGAAGCACGGACAGAACGCTCCCATACCTACGGATACTTACGTACCCGGATATACGTTTGTAAATTGGGCGGGAAGTGCGATAAATGTCACGGAAGACCGTGTGATCCTCGGAGCATATAACAAGGATACGTCGGATGTAACCGGACCCGCTTCATACAGAGCCGCATCATATACTACCGATTACAGGTTCAAAGTCAACAATAATAAATCGGCACCCTGGCCGGAGTGGTGGAAAGATCTGAACATGCCAAAGGGACAGCCCGGAGTTACATGTGCGGTTCACTGGTATAACGGATGGAACGGTGAATACTGGAAGACCGATATTGTTCCTTACGGCGGATCCGCTCCGTTACCCGATGCTCCCTGCATTGAAGGATATGATTTCGTCGGTTGGGAAGGTGACTGGACGAACGTTACCGAAGATCGTGCGATAAGAGCATGGTATTACGAGAAGCACAAAGTATCATTCTACGACAATTATGACAGAGAGTGGATCGATACCGTTTGGGTAAGGGACGGCGAAGAGGCCATGATCGAGCATCCGCACCACAGAAAGGTGAAATTCGAAGATTTCTATTACGGTGACGGAGTAAAGTATGACGAATCGAACGGTATACATGCCGACAACGTGAATCTGTACGCGAACTACATCCACAGATGATACCGTCAGAATGATATTTATACGAGGAAAAGACGTATGTAAATACGTCTTTTCTTATGTTATTATTTACAGGTATGGATAAACTGGCTCTTTCCAAAGAAATACTGATGTCGATCGATAAGCCGGCACGTTATATAGGTCATGAAGTAAATGCGGTCAAAAAAGATCCCGAAGGACTTGTAAGATTTGCCATGTGCTTTCCCGATGTTTATGAGATCGGAATGTCGCATCTGGGAATGCAGATACTGTACCATATGTTCAATTCTTTTGAAGACGTATGGTGCGAAAGAGTATTTGCCGTTTGGTCGGACCTTTATCCGATCATGAAAGAAAAACATATCCCGCTGTTCGCTCTCGAATCCCAGGATAATATCTCGGATTTTGATTTTCTCGGGATGACTTTGCAATATGAGATGTGTTATACGAACATACTGCAGATTCTTGATCTTGCGGGTATACCTTTTTATTCCGTAAAGCGCAGCGAGGATGATCCTATCGTAATATGCGGCGGACCGTGCGCTTACAATCCCGAACCCGTTGCCGATTTCTTCGATCTGGTGTACATCGGCGAGGGCGAGACAAGCTACAGGAAGCTGATCGACCTGTATAAAGAATCAAAGAAAAAGGGGCTGTCAAGATCGGAGTTTATTAGGGAAGCCGGAAAAATCCCGGGGATATACGCTCCATCCTGTTACAAAGTATCCTACAATGAAGACGGTACGATATGCGAGTTTGCGCCCATATATGACGACATGCCGAAGGTAATAGAAAAGGAAGTCGTGACCGACCTTTCTGACACATATTATCCCGATAAGCCTGTCGTTCCTTACATTAAGGCGACTCAGGACAGGGTGGTTCTCGAGATCCAGAGAGGATGTATCAGAGGCTGCCGGTTCTGTCAGGCGGGATCGGTATACAAACCTATCAGACAACGCGATGAGAAAAAACTTGAAGAGTACGCGCGTGTTATGCTTGCAAATACCGGATATGAAGAGATCTCACTTTCGTCACTCAGTTCATCGGATTATCCCGAACTCGAAGGAATATGCAATTATCTCATTGACGAATTCGGAAGCCGTCACATAAACATATCGCTTCCCTCGCTCAGAGTCGATGCATTTTCGCTTGATGTAATGAGTAAGGTACAGGATATTAAAAAATCCGTTGTCACGTTTGCGCCCGAGGCGGGAAGCCAGCGGATGCGAAACGTTATCAACAAAGGACTTACCGAAGAAGATATTCTCGGCGGTTGCCGTCAGGCGTTTATCGGAGGCTGGACAAGAGTCAAGCTGTACTTCATGCTCGGACTTCCGTATGAGACCGAAGAAGACATGAAAGGCATCGCTTATCTGTCCAATGAGATTGCCAAACTTTATTACGATACGATCCCTAAGGAAGAAAGAAAAGGTAAGGTTAATATCGTAACTTCCACATCGTTTTTTGTTCCGAAACCTTTCACGCCGTTCCAGTGGGCCAAGATGGATACGACCGATGAGTTTCGAATGAAGGCAAAAACGGTCAACGACACAATGAAACAGCAGCTCAACTATAAGAGCATCAAATATAACTGGCATGCAGCTGACGTTTCCGTACTTGAAGGAATATTTGCAAGAGGTGACAGGCGTCTGTCAAAAGTTCTTGTACGGGCCTATGAAAACGGCTGTATGTTCGATGCATGGACGGAGGAATTCTCTTTTGAACCGTGGGTACGCTCGTTTGAAGAGGAAGAAATAGATCCGGCATTTTACTATAACAGGGAGAGGCCTTATGATGAGATACTTCCCTGGGATTTCATAGATATAGGAGTAACAAGGGAATTTCTTAAAAGAGAGAACGAAAACGCAAAACAGGAGAAAGTTACGCCAAACTGCAGGGTGAAATGCAGCGGGTGTGGCGCAAACCGGTATCACGGAGGAATCTGCTATGAAAGTAAGGCTTAGATTCTCAAAGACCGGTGCGCTCGTTTATATCGGCCACCTTGATGTGATGCGATATTTCCAAAAGCTGTTCAGACGCGCAATGATACCAGTTGCTTACTCGGAAGGATTTTCGCCCCATCAGATACTTGCTTTTACGCCGCCTCTTCCTCTTGGCATGGAAAGTGCGGGAGAATACGCCGATGTTGAGATCACGCAGAAGATATCAAGTGAAGAAGCATTAAAACGTCTGCGCGATCAGTCGGTCGAAGAGATCGTTATCGAATCGTTCAAAGAGCTTCCCGAAAAGTGTGCAAATGCGATGGCAAGCGTTAATGCGGCTTCATATAAGGTCAGCATTGATCCCGAACATTTTGAGCCGATTAATAAAGCTGTCGGTAAACTTTTGGCCGAAGAATCCGTTTGGGCGTTAAAGAAGACAAAAAAAAGCGAGAAAGAGATCGATATACGACCGCTTATATACGAACTTACAACTGACCAAAGCGATAACAGCATCAATATGCTGATAAGTTCCGGAAGTACAGATAATCTGAAGCCTGAACTCGTTATCGGAGCCCTCAGCGATATGGCCGGGATAGATACTAAAATTCTATCGCTTGATATGATGCGGATCGATCAGTTCACTTTATCGGATGGCGCCCTGGTATCTCTTGATGAGATAGGAAAGAACATATTATGAGAGACAATATCGCCGTTTTTACCGAATATGAAAACAGATATGTATTGATGCATATTGTAGACGGAAGGGCTCGGCATATATTTGTTTACGAGACACTTTCCGGTCTTGATATCGGAACCGTCATAAATTGCAGGATAGAAAATCGCATCGCAGGTATCGATTCGTGTTTTGCAAGATATTCGACCGATGAATTTGCTTTTGTCGGGAAGGTATTTAAGAACGGATCGCTTGTTCCGCTTATGTACAAAAAAGAAGCATATGCAGACAAGAAGGCTGTTTTCACGGATAAGATAACAATAGACGGAGACTACGTTGTAGTTACTGCGGGAGCCGATTACGTAAAAGCTTCATCAAGGATTCCCGAGCGGGAAAAACATGAGCTGATCGAACGATTTTCGACGCTTGCGGCGGATAAGAACGTCGGGATCATCATACGGACAAAAGCACATACCGAAACTGACGGCGCAATAAAAGCAACCGAAGAATTCGAAGCGATCACTAAGCTTTTGAACGGTATATTTGATTCATCGGATCATCTGTCACAGTACAGCGTGCTCTACAGACCGCTTCCGGCATTTGTCAAAGACATACTCCTTTTGACAGGTGCGGGGATAGAGGAAGTCGTTTGTGATCTGCCTGAAATAATGGAGATTCTGAGAAAACCATACGATCATATTATCGAACCGGTCAATATTTCCGACCGGGTCAGTCTGAGATTATATGAGGACAAACTTCTCCCGCTTTGTAAATTGTATGCATTTGATGCTAAAATATCAGAGGCTCTTTCAAAAAAGGTTTATTTGAAAAGCGGAGCTTACATTACGATAGAAACAACGGAAGCTTTGACAGCGATCGATGTCAATTCCGCCCAGGTAGACAAAAAAGCTTCAAGGGCAGAGACGTTCCTTAATATCAATCTTGAGGCGACACATGAGATTGCAAGACAGATCTGTCTGAGAAATATTTCCGGAATGATTGTCGTTGATTATATCAATATGGACGATACCGAAGATTATGACAGACTTGAAAAGTGCATTAAAGAGGCAATAGCAGGGGATTTTGCCGACTGCAGATTTGTTGATTTTACCGGCATGAAACTGTGCGAGATCGTAAGAAAACGATCCGGCAGGAGTCTTTACCGGAATTTACGGGGATGAACATGGAAGAAAAAATGTCTCCAATGATGCAAAAATATATGGAAACAAAGGAAGCATACAGTGACTGCATCCTTTTTTATCGTCTTGGGGATTTCTATGAGATGTTCTTTGATGATGCCGTAACCGCGTCAAAAGAACTTGAACTGACTCTTACGGGCAAAGCCTGCGGACTTGCCGAAAGGGCTCCGATGTGCGGAGTCCCTTATCATGCTGCACAGCTTTATATCAATCGTCTTGTCCAGAAAGGATATAAGGTTGCCATATGTGAGCAGGTCGAAGACCCCAAAGATGCAAAAGGGCTTGTTAAAAGAGAAGTCACAAGGATAGCGACCCCCGGCACCAATATAGATATGGATACTCTAAGCGAAGAGTCCAACAACTATATCATGTGCATATATTATTCTGAAGACGTGTACGGAATCGCTGTTTCCGATATAACAACCGGTATATTCCTGTCTACTTTTGTTCGCGACGAAAAGAAACTTATCGACGAAATATACAAATTCTCACCGTCCGAGATCATATGTAACGAAGCGTTTACGGTTTCCGGATTCGATTTCGAGAGTCTGAAATTTCATTTAAACGTAGCGGTATTTCCGATCGAACCGTGGTTCTTTGACGACGAGCTTTGTACGGAGGCGCTCAAGCGGCAGTTCAGGGTGTCGGACATCGGAGGTCTCGGCCTTGACGCAAGTAACGGAAGCGTTGTATCTTCGGGTGCTTTGATCCAGTATCTGTCGGAGTCGCAAAAAGGAAGCATCGAACAGATCAGAACGCTTTCGGTTTATTCGGTGACCGACTATATGGTTCTTGATTCCGCAACGAGAAGGAATCTCGAACTTACGGAAACGATGCTTGAAAAATCCAAGAAAGGTTCGCTCCTGTATGTGCTTGATAAAACAAAAACAGCAATGGGAGCCAGGATGATACGTTCGTTTCTGGAACAGCCGCTGACGGACAGGAAGAAGATCGCTAACCGTCTTGACGCCGTTGAGGCTTTTGCCGAGGATCTTATACTTCGCGAAGAGCTTCGGGAATATCTCAATCCCGTATACGATCTCGAAAGACTGATGGGTAAGATCAATTACCACTCCGCCAATCCTCGGGATCTTCTGGCATTTGCCAATTCAATAAGAATGCTTCCGCCCATCAAGGCACTGCTTTCTGACTGTAAGGTGGGAGCCGTCAATTCACTTTGCGATGATCTTGATACGCTTGAAGATCTTTGCAGCCTTATAGATGAAGCCATAAGCGAGGATGCTCCGATCAATCTCAAAGAAGGCGGCATAATCAGAAGCGGTTATTCCGAAAAGGTGGATTCACTCAGGAACGCCAAGACCGAAGGGAAGAAATGGCTTGCCGAACTTGAAGCCAATGATCGCGAACGCACGGGAATAAAGAATCTTCGCATCAAGTATAACAGAGTGTTCGGATATTATTTCGAAGTCACCAATTCTTTTCTGGAACTTGTTCCGGAAGATTTCATCAGGAAACAGACTCTGTCAAATGCCGAGAGATATACGACGGAACGTCTGAAAGAGCTTGAAGATACAATTCTTAACGCCGAAGACAAACTGTTCTCGCTTGAATATGACATGTTCATTGAGCTTAGAGATAAGCTTTCGGCATCGGTCGACAGGATTCTTGCAAGTGCAAGGGTTATAGCCGTTGCGGATGCCTATGCTTCTCTAGGGTATGTTGCAAGCGCAAACGGATACGTTCGCCCCAAGATAAACGAAAAAGGAATAATCGATATCAAAGACGGCCGTCATCCCGTCGTCGAACTTCTCACCAAAGATGAGATGTTCATCTCAAACGACACGTATCTTGATAATTCCACAAACAGAATAAGTGTTATAACCGGCCCCAATATGGCCGGAAAATCAACATATATGCGTCAGGTTGCACTCATTGTTCTGATGGCTCAGATCGGTTCTTTCGTGCCCGCCAAAGAAGCGAATATCGGAATAGTTGACAGGATATTCACGAGAGTCGGAGCCAGCGATGATCTTGCAAGCGGAAGATCTACGTTCATGGTTGAGATGACGGAAGTGTCGAATATCCTCAGGAATGCAACATCAAAGAGTCTTCTGATACTTGATGAGATCGGACGCGGTACATCGACATTCGACGGACTGTCGATAGCCTGGGCTGTGATCGAATATATAAGTAACGTTAAACTTTTGGGCGCAAAAACACTGTTTGCCACTCATTATCATGAACTGACGGAGCTCGAAGGAAAGATCCCGGGTGTTAACAATTACTGTATTGCCGTCAAAGAGAAGAAGGATACGATAGTATTTCTTCGTAAGATAGTTAAAGGCGGAGCCGACAAGAGCTACGGAATCGCGGTCGCCAAACTGGCCGGACTTCCCGACAGCGTTATAGGACGCGCAAACGAACTTGTGACACAGCTTGCGCAAAACGATATTTCCGCAAGCGTACGTCTTATTGCCGCAGTCACTCCGCAAAAGAGAATTCCCGCAACAATCGATGATGTTGACAGAGGACAGATGTCACTTTTTGATACGATAAGCGACGAGGAGATCATCGAGGAACTAAGGAACCTTGACTGCGATAACATGACACCCGTTGAAGCGTTAAATGCGATAAGCATGCTGCAGAGCAAGCTGAAGAACAGGTGGTAACAGATGAGCACCATAAACGTACTGGACGATAAAACGATAAATATGATCGCCGCCGGCGAAGTTGTTGAACGACCCGTAAATGTTGTTAAAGAACTTGTTGAAAACGCTATCGATGCCGGATCATTAAACATAAGCATTGAGATAAAAGGCGGCGGTGCTGACTATATCCGTGTCACCGATAACGGTTGCGGTATCGAAAAAGAGTCTATTCCTCTTGCTTTTTGCCGTCATGCCACAAGCAAGATAAGTTCTATAGAAGATCTTCTCGGAATCACATCTCTTGGATTCAGGGGTGAAGCATTGTCTTCGATTGCTGCAGTCTCAAAAGTCGAGATGATGACACGGCAGAAAGATTCCCTTATCGGATACAGGTATCGCATTGAAGGCGGCAGAGAAATGTCTCTTGATGAAGCGGGAGTTCCGGAAGGAACAACGATCATAGTAAGAAACCTTTTTTACAACACACCCGCAAGACTCAAATTTCTAAAAAGCGCTGTTACCGAAGGCGGATATATAACCGAACTTGTTGAAAGACTGATACTGTCACACCCCGGCATTGCATTTAAGTATGTGTTAAACGGAAATCTTAAGCTTTCAAGTAACGGTCTCGGTGACACAATGTCAAATCTGTATTCCGTTTTCGGAAGAGATGCTCAAAAATCTCTCGTTGAAGTTACATCGGAGACGGAAACGTGCTCGGTTTACGGATTTGTCGGAAAACCCGAAACAGCACGCGGAAACAGGAATTTTGAGATATTCTTTGTCAACGGAAGATTTATAAAGAGCAGGATACTCTCATCCGCCGTTGAGGAAGCATACAAAGCTTTTCTCATGCAGCACAGATTCCCCTTCACCGTATTGTTTCTGGATATCCCGTCTGAACTCATTGATGTAAACGTTCATCCGGCAAAGACCGAGATTAAGTTTCTGGAAGAGAGGAATGTATACAGTATTGTTTATGATACGGTTCTGTCCGGAATAACGAAACGTGAGCTTATACCCGAGGCTTCGGTGGAAGAGGAACACGAGATCCCTGAGAGCGAGGTTAAAATTCCCGTTCCGGAGCCGTTTGAGATCAAAAAGGTCGAGAAATATAAAGAAGAGTCCGCCGCAAAACTGATAATTGAAAAGGAAGAAGCAAAGCCTGTTCAGGAAACTTTGTTCAAGGAAGGTTTTCTCGGTGAAGAAGAGCGTGCAAAGCACAGGATAATCGGGCAGGTATTTGACACATACTGGATCATCGAGTATGACGGCAAAATGTACATAATCGATCAGCACGCGGCACATGAAAAGGTACTGTATGAACGATTTTCCAAACAGATATCCGAAAATTCCGTGATGTCACAGATGATCAGTCCTCCTTACATACTTTCGCTTTCTTTATCGGAAGAGGAGACTGTTAAACGTTATCTCGATGTTTTTTCCGAAACAGGATTTGTCATAGAGCATTTCGGCGGCAGAGAATATGCGCTGTCCGCCGTACCGACGGAATTGTTCAGGCTCGGAGAACTTGAGTATTTCAAAAGCCTTCTCGATGAACTTTCCGAGAATCCCGGCGCAAAAGAACCCTCACAGATTAAAGACAGGATCGCCACGATGGCTTGCAAAGCCGCCGTAAAGGGTAACATGAGAATGTCGGTAAGAGAAGCCGATGCGCTCATCGATGAGCTGCTGTCACTTGACAATCCTTACAATTGCCCTCACGGAAGACCGACGATCGTGACTTTTTCAAAAGCCGATCTTGAGAAACTGTTCAAGAGGATAGTATGACATGGAGCCTCTTATAATTATAGCCGGCCCGACTGCCGTCGGAAAATCGGACCTCGCCGTCCGCGTTGCACAAAAATACAACGGAAGCATTATCAGTTGCGATTCAATGCAGGTCTATAAAGGAATGAACATCGGAACCGCCAAGATCAAAAGCGAAGAAACGGGCGGTATAGAACATTACCTCATAGATATTCTGGATCCTTTTGAGGAATTTAATATCGTGATGTTCAAGCAGATGGCAAACGATGCGATCCGTCGGATAAGACGGGAAGGTCGTATCCCGATAATGGTCGGAGGTACCGGGTTCTACATTCAAAGCGTACTGTATGATACCGATTTTGACAAATGCATTGATGATCCCGATTACAGACAGTCTTTGTGGGATCTTATCGATGAAAAAGGCGCAAAACACGTTCACGATATGCTGGAGATAATCGATCCCAAGGCGGCTGCAAATATCAGCGTAAACGATCACAAACGACTTGTGAGGGCACTTGAATACAATCATCAGACCGGAGGACTCATCTCAAAACACAATGAAGAAAACAGGACAAGAAAACCGGTTTATAATCATTGCATTTTTGTTCTTACCGATGAGCGGAGCCGTATTTACGGGAATATAGATAAGCGTGTAGATAAAATGATCGGGGAAGGTCTCGTCGAAGAGGTTGAATCCCTGATGCAAAAAGGACTGCGAAGGGAAAACATTTCAATGCAGGGGCTCGGATACAAGGAGATCATAGATCACCTGAGCGGTGAGATCTCATTGGAGGAAGCCGTTTACAGGATTAAAAGAGATTCGAGGCATTTTGCCAAACGACAGCTCACCTGGTTCAGGAGAGAACGTGATGTAATATGGCTCGATAAGAGCCTTAATACGGATATAATGTCCGTTATCGATGATGAACTCAAAAAGAAGGGGATTATAAATGAGTGATCTGTATCAAATGTACGAATCATGCGGAATTTCAAAGGAAGTATTTCAATTCGGAGAAGACATCCTAAGCGGACTTGCCCTCCGGTTTGCCGATTTTGACAGGGTTTGCGAATATAACCAGATGAAGGTGATAAATGCAATGCACGAGGCCAAAGTCAGCGAAGCATGCTTTATGCCTTCTAGCGGTTACGGATATAACGATCTCGGTAGAGACACGCTTGAAAAAGTATATTCAAATGTGTTTCATACCGAGGATGCGCTTGTTCGTCCTCAAATAACATGCGGAACCCATGCTCTTGCAATAGCGCTTTCATCGCAGCTTCGTCCCGGTGATGAACTTTTGTCGGTTTCGGGTAAACCGTACGATACATTGGAAGAAGTGATCGGTATAAGAAAAAGCTGCGGTTCACTTGCGGAGTACGGAATAACTTATCGACAGGTGGATCTTCTTCCTGACGGCTCATTTGATCTTGACGGGATCAAAAAAGCGATGGGTCCGAACACAAAAATGGTGACTGTTCAACGCTCCAAAGGATACCAGACGCGTCCTTCGCTTTCCGTATCATCGATCGGTGAAGTAATCAGGTTTGTAAAAAGCATCGATCCAAACGTTATTGTCATGATCGATAACTGTTACGGAGAGTTCGTTGAAGAAAGAGAGCCTTCCGATGAAGGTGCCGATATGATAGTCGGATCTCTTATAAAAAATCCCGGCGGAGGACTTGCTCCTCTCGGAGGCTATATTGCCGGAACTTCGGAATGTATCAAAAAAGCTGCATACAGGCTTACAAGCCCTGGACTCGGAAAAGAAGTCGGAGCAACGCTTGATATAAACAGATCGCTTTATCAGGGCCTTTTTCTGGCCCCTTCCGTAGTCAATTCCGCTCTCAAAGCAGCGGTATTTGCAGCAAATATATATGAAAAGCTGGGATTTTCGGTAATACCGGATTCAAAGGAGAGCCGGCATGACATAATTCAGGCGGTAACGCTCGGGTCCGAAAAAGCGGTCTGTGCGTTCTGCAAAGGTATCCAGGCTGCATCTCCTGTCGATTCTCATGTGGTACCCGAGCCATGGGATATGCCGGGCTATGACAGTAAAGTCATAATGGCGGCGGGAGCTTTCATTTCGGGAAGCTCGATAGAGTTATCGGCTGACGGCCCGATAAAAGAGCCGTACAGCGTCTATTTTCAGGGAGGTCTGACATGGCCCTCGGCAAAATTCGGAATACTTTCTTCGCTTCAGGAACTTGTATCCGAAAAAATAGTTAATATATACATCTAGATATTCTTATGATAAAATATGCTAGATATAGTATGTGAAGACGAGGATTGGTTTTGGCTATCAACGCATTCGGTATAGATCTTGGTACCTATAACATAAAAATATACAACGGTTTCACCGACAGGATCGTATCCCACAAAAATATGATCGCGATACAGAACAGGCGTAACCTGTTCGCATACGGTGACGATGCTTTTACGATGTATGAGAAAGCACCCGATAACATCAAAGTCACCTTTCCGCTTACATACGGGGTGATCGCGGACATCAATCATATGCAGATCCTTATCAGGAACTTCATTAACGATGAGATGGACGGAAATATCAGGAGCGCGGATTATTACATCTCCGTGCCAACCGATATCACCGAAGTGGAGAAACGTGCATTCGTAGATCTTGTCAAGGAATCGAACATAAGGGCAAGGAATATTTATATCGTTGAAAAAGCCATTGCGGACGGTATCGGAATGGATGTTGAGATGCACCGTTCACAGGGCTTTCTTGTTGTTAACGTAGGTTATGAGACTACCGAGATATCCATATTAAGTCTCGGGGGTATTGTGCTTTCAAAACTGATCAAGATCGGTGGCAAGAAGTTCGATGAATCGATAAGGAACATGATCCGTAAGGAATACAATCTTCTTATCGGTGCGAAGACGGCTGAGCAGACGAAGATAGATCTGCCCGATCTGGAAGCGTCGCAGCGTGATGCGGTCGTATACGGAAGAGATATAGTCACGGGTCTTCCCGTAGAGAGAACGATCCCGACAATGCTTATTGAACGTGCAATGCACGAGCATTTTGAGACCATCATAGACAATGTCAGACTGATTTTGGAGCGTACTCCTCCGGAACTCGGCGCGGATATTTACAAAAAGGGGATTTTCCTTACGGGCGGAAGCGCCACGATCGGCGATCTTCATCAGCTTATAGCAAAGAGTACGGGACTGAACGTATTATTCTCGCCTCATAAAGAGGGGAGTGTGGCATACGGTCTGTCACAGATAATCAAGAACGAGAGACTTCATCCGATCGTTTATACAATGGAAGATTTTTCCGTGTAGGTAATATATGGCACGCAAAAGATCAAGCAGGAACAAAATCGATATACCAAGTAAGTACGTATTGCTGGCACTGTCTGTATTATGCATTATCATGATGGTGCTTTCTTATGCTACCGACATAATGGACGGTCCTCCCGAAGCGGTTGCTGGGTATACGGTAATACCTTTTCAGAAAGGAATCGCGTATGCGGGAAGTTGGCTCTTTGACAGATCCGAATCAATCAAAGAACTCGAGAGTCTCCGGACCGAGAACGAGGAACTTAAGAAGACCGTTGACGAGCTTACGATCAAGATCAATGATCTTACAATAGACAAATACGAACTTGCCGAACTTCGTCAGCTCTTAAGTCTGGATGAGAGATACAGCGACTATCCGACGGTAGGAGCCCGTGTAATTGGTAAAGATGCCGGTAACTGGTATTCGACCTTCCTTATCGACAAAGGAAGTAATGACGGAATCAAAGTCAATATGAACGTCATGGCCGGCTCCGGACTTGTCGGTATTGTCACGAGCGTCGGACCGAACTGGGCGACGGTCAGATCGATAATCGACGATGATTCGAATATAAGCGCAATGGTTCTTAACACCTCGGACACCATGATAGTGACCGGGGATCTTGAGATGTATTCAAACGGTAACATCAAGTTCACCGAACTTCGTGACGAGGACAATGCTGTCGCTCCCGGAGACCAGATCGTTACGAGCCAGATAAGCAGCAAATATCTTCCCGGAATATCAATCGGATATATCAAGGAGATCAACAACGATTCGAACAACCTGACCAAGTCCGGGTATATCACACCTGTAGTTGATTTTGAGCATCTTGACATTGTGCTTGTCGTTACAGTCATGAAGCAGACAAAGGAATGATATGTACAGAAAGATCACAATGCTCTTACTGATACTGATCGGGTATCTGTTACAGAGCACAATGATAAGAATACTACCCATGGGCGGAGTTGCTCCCAACATTCTGATCATTCTCACCTCGTGTTTCGGATTCATGCGCGGCAAGAAAGAAGGAATGTTCATCGGGTTTATTTCGGGACTTATCATAGATATCCTGTTCGGGAACATTATCGGGTTTTATGCGCTGGCATACATGGTCATCGGTTACCTGAACGGTTTCTTTGCAAGCATATTCTATCCGGAAGACGTTAAGCTTCCCATGGTTCTGATCACGAGTTCGGAGCTCGTTTACTGTTTTATCGTTTATGTATTCAGGTTTCTTATTCAGGGAAAGCTTCGCTTCGGATACTATTTTCTTCACGTGATACTTCCGGAGATCGTCTATACGATCTTCGTTACGATCATTTTCTACAAGATCATCCTTTCGATCAACGAATGGCTTGAGGATTTGGAAAGAAGGACTGCCTGATTGTTATCGGATATCAAGGAATGGCTCAAAGATGCCATTTTTAATCGTTTTACGATCATACTTATCGTATATGTCATTCTCATAGTTGTTCTCGTACAGCGTCTGTTTGTGATGCAGATAATCAACGGTCAGGATTATCTTAATAACTTCAAGCTCACTATCAAAAAAGAGACGACTCTTAAGAGTACCCGCGGAAACATCTATGACAGAAACGGTAATCTTCTTGCATACAACAAGCTTGCTTATTCGGTGACCATAGAAGATAATTTCGAATCCGGTAAGAACAAGAACGCACTGATAAACGATTCGATATCAAGAGCGATAAGAATAGTGGAAGAGTGCGGAGATACCGTGGATAATGATTTTAACATCATTCTAAATAACTACGGGCAATACGAGTTCACTCTCACCGGAACGAGACTGACGCGATTTCTGGCCGATGTCTACGGACATAAATCCATGGATGATCTTACGACAGCCGAGCGTAATTCCACGCCCGATGACGTTGTCAGGTTTCTTGCGGACTCGAAGAAATACGGTATAGGTCATACTGTCATTGACGAAAAGGGAGACAGCCGTTTCGTTCCTCTTGAGGGATATACCAAGGAAGAAGTCTTAAAGCTCATGACCGTCCGTTATCAGCTCGCGACCAACAGTTATCAGAAATATCTGTCTACGGTCATAGCCGATGACGTAGGCGACCTTACAGTTGCCGCCATCAAGGAGAACTCGGATATACTCCAGGGTGTCGGAATAGAAGTCAACACGCTGCGGCAGTACAACGACCCGGTGTACTTTGCTCATATAATCGGATACACCGGAAATGCATCTCCCGAAGATCTTGCCGAACTGGCCGGATCATCTCATGATTACAACGGCGCCGACATGGTCGGAAAATCGGGTATAGAAAAGTCGATGGAGGAGTACCTGCAGGGTGAAAAAGGTAAAGATGCTATCTACGTCGATAACATGGGAAAGATCATTGAAACGATATCCCATGTTGATCCGAGCGCAGGCTCCGATGTATATCTTTCGATAGATGCCGATCTTCAGAAGGCCGTATACAATATGCTTGAGCAAAAGCTTGCAGGTATACTTGTATCGAAGATCGTCAATATGAAAACATACAACAACGATGTCGTAAAATCATCCCTCATGATGATCCCGATAGATGATGTGTATTATGCACTTGTCAATAACAACGTCATCGATATAGATCATCTCGGTGGCGACAATGCCGCCGAATACGAAAAACAGGTGTATTCCGCTTACCTCGACAAGAAGAGTGCGGTCATGGCATCAATAAAAGAAGAACTTTTAAACGCCAAGACACCTTACAGAGACCTTCCCGAAGAAATGGAAGTCTACCAGAGTTATATTGTTTCGAGACTGATGTCGCAGTCGACCGGCGTACTTGTTTCCGATCTTGTGGACAGGAACGACAAGACATACATAGACTGGGCAATTAATGAGACGATAAGCCTTAACGAATACCTTCATTACTGTCTTGCAAACAACTGGATGGATGTTACGAAATTCCATCTGAACAGCCAGTATTCGGATTCCGAGGAAGTATATACACAACTTGTCGATTTTATAATCAATGATCTTTCCGAGAATACCGGTTTCGACAAGAAGATGTACAAATACATGATCGCCGATAACAACATAAGCGGCAAACAGTTGTGCATGATACTGTACGAACAGAAGATAATAATCGGAACCGCCGAGGAAAAAGCACTGCTTGAAACCGGTGCAAAGACACCGTATGAATTCATTATAAACAAGATATCAAACCTTGAGCTTACGCCTGCAATGCTTGCGCTGGATCCCTGCTCCGGATCGTGTGTTGTCGCGAACAAAAAGGGAGAACTGCTGGCACTTGTAACTTATCCCGGGTACGATAACAACAGATTTGCAAATTCGATAGATTCCGATTATTATGCAAAGCTTCTGTCGGATCTTTCGAGTCCTTTGTACAACAATGCGACTCAGCAGATGACCGCACCCGGTTCGACTTTCAAACCCTGTTCCGCAGCCTGTGCGCTTGAAGAAGGAATAGTAAATGTCGGCGAGACTATCAAATGTGAAGGTGTATTCGAATATTTTGATGTTGAGAAGCAATGCTGGGTATATCCCGGTGCTCACGGTCCCCTCGACGTAAAAGGAGCCATCGGTAATTCGTGTAACTGTTTCTTCTACGAAGTCGGTTTCAGGCTCGCAACAAACATGCACACAACGAACTACGACGAACAGCACGGTTTGGAAGTTCTTAAGAAATATGCCGATCTGTTCGGACTGACGACAAAGACCGGAATTGAGATGGAAGAAAACACTCCCAAGTTTTCCGACGAACTTCCTGTCGATTCGGCTATCGGTCAGGGTAGTCACAACTATACGACAGTCGGCCTGTCAAGGTACGTGACCACGATCGCGACTCGAGGGACATGTTATAAATACACGCTTCTTGACAAGATAGTCGATCCGGAAGGGGCCGTTATACTCTCGGCATCTCCCGAGATCCAGAACAGTGTCGTATTTGCTTCATCCACATGGAGCCAGATATACTCGGGAATGCGTGAGGTTGTTGAAAAAGCCGCTGCTTTCCGAGGTTTTCCGATAGACACCGCCGGCAAGACCGGAACGGCACAGACAAGCAAATCGCGAACAAACCACGCCGTTTTCATCGGATTTGCACCGTATGACGATCCCGAGATAACGGTAGCAACGCGTATAGCATACGGTTACACATCGGCTAATGCAGCACAGTTATCCAAAGACGTACTAAGTTATTATTTCAAAGTCGAGGATGCGGATAAGCTTGTAAACGGTATTGCCGACGAGTCCACAAACGAGATAATAGAAGACTAGTAAAAGAGGAACCAAAATGAAAGACGCTGTAACGATCAAAAGTTTTCCGAACGGATTAAAACTGATTCTTAACCCCGATATGCCTTTCGAGAATCTTTATGTTGCTTTTGCGCAAAGACTTATCGAATCCGACAGATTCCTCGGGGATGCCAAGCTGGTGATAACTTTTGAGGGCAGATCTCTTTCGGACCTTGAAGAGCGAGCTCTTGTCGAAGCGTTTTCCGAATATACGCATGTTACGGTTCTGTGCATAATGGATCGTAACGAGAAGAAGAACGAGGTATTCATACAGGCAGCAAATGCTTTTTCTCCGAGCGGAAACATCGAGAATACTTCGGTATATAAAGGTACTTTGCATGCGGGTCAGAATCTCGAAACCGAAGGAAGTATCGTCGTTCTCGGTGATGTAAACCCCGGAGCGAGCGTTTCGGCTGTAGGAAGTGTTGTTGTACTCGGTACCGTATACGGTGACGTTTCGGCAGGTATCAAAGGTGATGAGGGTGCATTCGCGGTTGCTCTTGACATCAAGTCCGAAGCGATCGAGGTTGCCGGTGAAAGATGTACGCTGTTTTCCAAGAATGCGGGATTTCTTCGTAAGCTTGCGGGCGCGAAGATCGTATATATGAGCTCCGAAGGTGTTGTCTGCGAAGACATTACCAAAGATTTTCTTGCGGATATACCGTTTTAGGTCTGTTTATGTTTGAGAATTATAACTTCAGAAAATATGATTTTTTTCTTGTGATCCTGTGCATTGCGATAACATCGATCGGTATCGTGTTTATCAAGAGCGCGGATGAATCATATGTAAGGCACCAGCAGGAAGGCTTCGTGATGGGCCTTGTTGCGATGCTCATAGTGTCTTTTGTCAGTTATTCGTTCGTATTGAAGTTCTATTGGCTTATCTATGCGGCGAGTATCGGACTGCTTGTCGCGGTCAAACTTTTCGGTGATTCGGGCGGCGGCGCGCAGCGATGGTTTGAGATCGGCGGAATACGTTTCCAGCCTTCCGAGCTCGTCAAGATATTATTGATTTTATTCTATGCCGCGTTTATTATGAAACATAAAGAGAACCTTAATACGGTGCGTATCATCGTATCATGTGTCGCTCTGATCCTTCCGCCGATATACCTGATATTCAAACAGCCCGATCTGTCCACAACGATCATGATAGTCGCCATTTTCTGCGTGATCATGTTCATAGGCGGAGTCAGTTGGAAGATTATCGGAGGTGTTATAATCATCGGTGTCCCGTCGTTCGTATTGGCTCTTCGATACCTTATGCGGGACGATGTACACATTATCGAGGACTATCACAAAGGCCGTATACTTGCATGGCTGTATCCCGACGAATATGCTATATCCGAGGCTTATCAGACCCTTAATGCCATGACTGCCATAGGTTCGGGGCAGCTTTCGGGTAAAGGTATCAATAATAACGTCGTGGCTTCGGTCAAAAACGGTAATTTCATTTCGGCAGCTCATACCGATTTCATATTTGCAGTCATCGGCGAGGAGATGGGGTTTGTCGGGTGTTGCGTCGTCATCGGTCTGCTGTTTCTGATAGCGATCATGTGTATAATGACAGCACGACGGGCCAAAGATCTTGCAGGTCAGATCATTGCGGGAGGAATGGCCGGCCTCATAGGCATTCAGACGTTCATAAACATAGGTGTTGTAACGGGACTTCTGCCCAATACCGGACTGACGCTTCCTTTTGTCAGTTACGGTCTTACCAGTCTTGTCAGTCTGTTCATAGGCATTGGCTTTGTCATAAATGTCAGACTGCAGTCACCTGAAAGCATATATTTTGAGGGAGAATTCTGATGAATATCGGACTTATCGCACACGAATCCAAGAGAAAACTTATACAGAATTTCTGTATCGCGTACAGAGGCGTTCTTTCCAAACACAAACTGTTTGCAACGGGCACAACCGGAAGACTGATAGAAGAAGTGACCAATCTGTCGGTTCACAAGTATCTTGCCGGCAATCTGGGCGGAGAGCAGCAGATCGGTGCTCAGATCGAACATAATGAGATCGATCTGATGATATTTCTTCGTGATCCGTCTGCTCCCGATCTTCATAAGCCCGATATCAACTATATCGTTAAACTTTGCGACACGCACAATATTCCGCTGGCAACGAATCTTGCCACTGCGGAACTTCTTATAAAATCACTTGACAGAGGAGATATGGAGTGGCGTGAGATGTACAAGTAGGTCCGTGGCGATCACGGCGGTTTCGCTGATCATATCCATACTGCTTTCTTCCTGCTCATCGCGTCTGGCGTTACCTTTTGACCCCGATTCGGAAACAGGCTCATTCAATATCAAAAATGTCGGAGGAGTATCTTCCGACATCAAACCTTTTGCTGCCGATATTTGCGTATGTGACAACGATTTTGAGAAAATGTCGCTTGTGATCGATGAAGCGGAGGCGGGCGGACTGTTTGATGCCACAAGTGCCGAGACCGTTTATGCCAAGAACGTTCATGCCAAACTCAATCCGGCTTCCCTGACAAAAGTCATGACCGCATACATAGCTCTCAAATACGGCCATCTTGATGATACCCTGACAGCAAGCCAGAATGTTCTTATAACGGAGTCCGGAGCTCAGCTTCTCGGGATCAGAGAGGGGGACAAGATGTCTCTCGAGCAGGCTTTGTATGCACTGCTTATGTATTCCGCAAATGATGCGGGCGTACTTATTGCGGAGTATCTGTCGGGAAGCGTCGAGAAATTTGCCGCCGTAATGAACGACGAGGCCAAAAAGCTCGGAGCCACAAACACTAACTTTACAAATCCACACGGGCTGACAAATGACGAGCATTATACAACGGCTTATGATCTGTATCTGATATTTAACGCCGCGATGCAGTTTGAGGAGTTCCGCAAGATAATCAACACGACCGAGTTCAAGAGTACATATAAGGACAGGGAAGGTAACCCGAAGACAATCGAGATCAAATCGACAAACGCCTATGTGAACGGAGACGTCAAAGCTCCGGACGGTGTAAATGTAATAGGCGGTAAGACAGGTACCACAAGAGCCGCGAAAAGCTGTCTGATCCTGCTGTCCAACGGAGACAACGGACACACATACATCTCAGTAATACTGGGCTCAACCGACCATGACAGTCTGTACAGGAATATGACCACACTGCTTACTGACATTCATTGATTTTGGTTGTCATTTAGGCTTAAATAAACTATAATTAGGTATAATCTTTAATAAAAGGAGGATCTGTAATGATTCAGCTTATTGTTGGAGCCAAAGGCAAAGGCAAAACAAAACACTTACTTGAAAAAGTCAATAACGCGGTGAAGACCGTTGACGGAAATATTGTTTATCTGGACAAGAACGCAAAGCATATGTATGAGCTCAAGAACCGTATAAGGCTCATCAACACATCGGAGTTCCCGTTCACGTCTACCGACGAATTCATAGGTTTCCTGTGCGGCATCGTTTCACAGGACCACGATCTTCAGGAACTTTATCTCGACAGTTTTATGGATGTGGCTTTTATTAAAGATAAAAACGAAGTCGAAGGAGTCTTTGTCAAGCTCGACAGCATAAGTTCACAGTTCTCCGTTGATTTTATAATCAGTATCTCACTCGAGATGGAGGAAGTTCCCGAAAAGTTCAAGTCACAGGTAATAGTAGCTCTTTAAACAAAGATATCTTCGGAAAGTCCCGGGTAACCGGGACTTTCCTTAAAGTTGGAAATGTCCCGCAGGAAGAAAAAGAACAAAAATCAGGATGAATCGAAACCTTCAAAGGTTTCCCAATACCGCAAGCCCATAAGCTTTAATCCGGGAGTACTCGTATTCCTGGTTATTTTTGTGTATATGGTCATCATGGTCGTATCGTATTTCAGACAGAGCCATATAACACCTTATGAGGTTAAGCTCGGTTCTCTTGCCATCAATAACACATATAAAGGTGTCATCCTGCGCGATGAGAAAGTCATAACAAGTGATTTTTCCGGATACATCAACTATTACGCAAGGGAATCGGAGAAAGTCAACGCGTTTTCAATGGTCTATACCGTCGATTCAACCGGTAAGCTCGCCGAGATGGTTAATGATCAGAGCAGCGATGAGAGTTCGATTTCCAATGAAAGCCTTGCCGATATCAGGAATACGATATCGACATTTGCCGTTAATTTCAAACCCGAGAATTATATCGATACATACGATTTTAAATATGCCATTGAAGGCACGACGCTCAAACTCGCCAACAATGCCGTACTTGCGAATATAGACAAACTTCGTGCGGAGAACTATGCCGATTCGATCGATTTCGGATATGCACCTGAAAGCGGAATCATAGAATATTTTTCCGACGGCTATGAAGAACTGACAGCAGAGACGATAACTCCGGAACAGGTTGAAGGTGTGGACTACGAGAAGAGCGTGCTTCATTCAAACGATCTTATTTCCGAAGGGGACACAGCTTATAAGCTTATCACGAGTGAACTGTGGTCGATCATAATCGAGATTGATGAGGAAAGAGCGCAGTCACTTGCTGATACGAATTATATCGAAGTCAGATTCCTTAAAAACAATTACACGGCATGGGCCGCCGTTACGATACTCAGACAGAACGGGCGAATATACGCAAAACTGGATTTCAACAATTCCATGATAACTTTTTCGACCGACAGGTTTGTTGAGATTGAGCTACTGGATAATGCGCGGGAAGGTCTGAAGATACCCAATTCCGCTATAGTGGAGAGAACATTCTACCTGATCCCCGAGGACTATCTGACAAAGGGCGGCAACAGCCAGGATGACGGCTTTAACCGCGAGACGTACCTTGAAGACGGGACACTTTCGACGGAATTCATCCCGGTTACGATCTATAACAATGTTGACGGTAATCTGTATGTTGACGAATCCGTTTTCAAAGTCGGAGATTACGTCATTAAGCCCGAAGACGGCGAACGATATCCGATATCCAAACAGGCGAGCCTTATAGGCGTTTACAATATCAATAAAGGATATGCTGATTTTAAGCAGATAACGATCCTTAACCAGAACGAAGAGTACTCGATCGTCAAATCAAACAGCGAATACGGTCTGGCCGTATATGACTATATTGCGCTTAAGGGCGATTCGGTTACGGATAATGATTTTATTTACGAATGATTTGAGGCTGTCATATGGTAAAAGAGAATCTTGAAAAAGTCAGAAACAACATTCGGATGGCAGAGGAAAAAGCCAAGAGAGAGGGAAAAGTCACTCTGATCGCGGTATCAAAAACCAAGCCTTCCGAAATGATACGTGAAGCATACGATGAAGGACAGCGTGATTTCGGTGAGAACCGCGTCCAGGAGATCGTTGAGAAATATCCGGATCTGCCCAAAGACATACGATGGCATCTTATAGGACATCTTCAGACAAACAAAGTAAAATACATCGTAGATAAAGTAGCAATGATCCACAGCGTCGACTCTTTAAAGCTTGCAACCGAGATAAGCCGTCAGGCTGTCAAAGCCGGAAAGAGCGTTGATATACTTATTGAAGTCAATGTAGCCCAAGAAGAGAGCAAATTCGGTGTTTTGGTAAAAGACGCTCCTGATCTTGTCAAGGAGATAAGCACTCTTCCCGGCATAAGGATACGCGGGCTGATGACTGTTGCTCCGTTTGTTTCCGACGCCGAGGAAAACAGAGCCGTTTTTTCGACATTGCGACAATTATCGGTTGACATAGACAGCAAAAACATTGATAATGTTGATATGGATTGTCTGTCTATGGGCATGTCCGGCGATTACGAAGTTGCGATCGAAGAAGGGGCGACGTTTGTAAGGGTCGGTACTTCGATTTTCGGTGACAGGCAGTATATGTAGGGGAATAAAGGGTCGAAGGATAGGAGATTATTATGGGTTTACTTGACAAAATGCTCGGTGCTATGAAGTACGATGACGAGGAAGATTACGAAGACGACGGTTATTATGATGATGACTACGAAGACAGAGCTTCTTCCCGTTCGGTCAACAAGAGAGCGGTAAAAGCACAGACTCTTGACGACGAAGAGGAAAAGGCCAAGGCTCCTGCAAGAAGGACACCCAGAACCGGCAGCAACAGGCTGATGAGCAACGGAATGGAAGTATGTGTAATCAAGCCCACATCCGTTGAAGATGCAAGAGAGATCACCGACACTTTACTTGAGAATCACACGGTGTTACTGAATATGGAAGGCCTTGATGTTGATATGGCCCAGAGAATTATAGATTTCACAAGCGGCAGCACTTATGCGATAGCGGGTAACCTGCAGAAGATCTCGCATTACATATTCATTCTGACTCCGAAGAATGTTGATGTTTCAGGAGATTTTCAGGAGATCTTATCCGGCGCTTTCGATGTACCGGCATTAAACAACAAATTCTGAAGACTGGCTTCCGATCACTGGTCGGAAGCTTTTTTTTGACAGGTATTCATGGAAAACACAATCGAGATATCCTATAAAAACAACGGCACATACAAAGTTGTCATAAACAGAGATTACAATGAGCTCGGAAGCCTTGTTTCGGAGCTTTTTCCCAACCTTATCCGTATATGCATAGTAAGTGACTCCAATGTATCGAAAGTCTATCTTGACGATGTCAAGGAGGCATTGAAAGGCTGTTGCGAAACCGTTACGGAGTTTGTATTTGAAGCTGGAGAGGCAAACAAGACGCTTGACACGGTAAGGGCATGTTACGATCATCTTCTGGCAAATGATTTTAACCGAAGGGATATGATCGTTGGACTCGGGGGCGGAGTGACGGGTGACGTGGCCGCATTCATTGCTTCCTCATATATGCGAGGGTGCCGATTCATCAACCTTCCGACCTCGCTTCTTGCGATGGCTGATTCATCGGTGGGCGGAAAGTGCGGTGTTGATTACGATAAATACAAGAATATCGTCGGAAGCATTTATATGCCTTCTCTCGTTTATGCGGCAACATATACGCTTGATTCGCTGCCTTCACGTGAGTTTTCTTCGGGAATGGCCGAGATACTGAAAGCCGGACTTATCAGGGACGCCGCATATTATGAATGGCTTATCATGAACTTTCAGGAGATCATGGATAAGGACGCTGATACGCTATGCGAAATGCTTTACAGGGCTGTCGGAATAAAGCAGTTCTATGTCACAAAGGATCCGTTCGAGGAAAACGAACGAATGATCCTTAATTTCGGTCACACGATAGGGCACGCGCTTGAGAAGTTCTTTGATTTTAAATATTCTCACGGAGAGTGCGTTGCGCTCGGTTCTGTTGCCGCCGCATACATTTCATATAAAAGATCCATGCTGTCAAAGGAAGAATTTTATGAGATAAGAGATATGTTCGTACCGTTTGAACTTCCGATCTCGCTTGACCCGTTTGACAAAGATAAGGTGTTTTCCAATATAGGTCACGACAAGAAGAACACAGACTCGGGACTTAAGTTC
>JAEEJD010000131.1 GCA_016281675.1 Lachnospiraceae bacterium | reverse complement strand
CGTTCTGGATATGCATCCGAATGATATCGTTTCAGATTTTCCTTACGACGAATACAACCTTATCACAACTGTTGACAGGAAGTATTATTCAAAATCGCTTCGGGGAATCTGCGACAGGCTCGTATATGTTCCCCCGTTTGAGGCGAAGTCCGTACGGGAAGATGACGAGCGTGCCATAAAGCTTATGCCTCAATACGTGTGCACACCGATGTGCATGATCTGTGATGAGATCGTTCTCGGAAGCAGCGAGATGAAGGAGCGGTACACGGAGTGCCTGACACGGTTTTCGGGAGAAAGATACAAAGATGTCTGGGAGAAAAAGATAAGTGTATTGACCGACTCTGATGATCGCAAAGAGGTGTCGCACGAAGAGAAAAAGAAGATACTCTTCTATGTGGGACTTGCAACGTTTGCTCAGCACGGCGCGGCTGCCGTGGAAAAGATCGCCAATGCTTTTGAGGTGTTTGATACAAACAGTGATAAGATAGATGCGGTATATCTGTTGCAGGAAAACCTGCTTGATAATCTTCGCGGGATGTTTCCCGAACTGTATGAGAAATATGAAGCGTGCGATTTTCGCCCCGAGGCGGATTATGTGGATACGGATATGATAGATGCATATTACGGGGAAGCTTCGGAATTTGCGACGGAATTTGTCAATAAAGGAAAGCCTGTGATGATCATGGCTGTATAGAAAGCGAGGGATATATTATGGCACCCGATAACAGACCGGGAAGCAGAAAAAAGAACATAGTTGACGGAGAAGCCAGTATCAAAAGGCGCGGAAGCGGACTTGACTCGAAACCGATAGAGAGTACGGGTCATTCTTCGGGATCGCGTCCCGGCGGCAGAGTGCGCGCCGGCGGAGGTGTCGGGATCGGAACGATAATCATGGTACTGGTGATAATCTTCTTCGTGATGAAGTTTGGATCGTCGGACGAATATGACAGTGCTCCCGCACCGGCCGGACAGAGCACGAACACGGGGGCCGAAGGAGGAGAGATTTTCGGCGGAAGCGGCGGATCAGGCGGATTAGCCGATGTATTCGGAACCCTGATCGGAGGTTACTCGACAACAGAGAGTGATTATTCTTCATACGATATGCCGCAGGAGAGCAGCACATCCGAGCTCGATATGAATGTCGATCCCTCCGCGAGAGCGAAGTACACGTCGATAATCGGACAGGGTGCGGATGTTGTCACGATCATGGTCTATCTGTGCGGTACCGATCTTGAATCGAGAAGCGGTATGGGAACCGCGGATCTGCAGGAGATGGCTGCGGCAACGCTTTCCGACAACATCAATCTCATTGTCTATACCGGCGGCTGCAAGAAGTGGAAAAACAACATTGTAAGCAGCAGCGTCAATCAGATATTCCAGATAAAGCAGGGCGGGGTTAAGATGCTCGAAGATAACATGGGAAAAGCTTCCATGTCCGATCCCGCGACGCTTACTTCGTTTATCAAATATTGTGCGACCAATTTCCCGGCCAACAGGAACGAACTCATTCTCTGGGACCACGGAAGCGGATCGTTGTCAGGTTATGCATACGACGAGAAGTATCCGCAGACCGGATCGATGAACCTTTCAGGTATCAAGAAAGCGATTTCCGAAAGCGGTATCAAGTTTGATTTTGTCGGCTTTGATGCATGTCTTATGGCAACGGTCGAAACAGCGCTTATGCTGTCCGATTATGCGGACTACATGATCGCTTCGGAGGAGACCGAGCCGGGTGTGGGCTGGTATTACACAAACTGGCTCAGTAAACTTTCCGCGGATACGAGCATGCCGACTCCGGAGATCGGGAAGAACATAGTTGATGATTTCGTAAACGTCTGTGCAAAGAAGTGTCCCGGACAGAAAGCGACGCTGTCGGTAACGGACCTTGCCGAGGCATCCGCAACGGTTCCGGAAAAGCTCAACAGTTTCTCGAAGAACACGAGCGATCTGATCGCTGATGTCAACGGATATATGAAAGTATCCGATGCACGTAACAAGTCAAAGGAATTTGCGATATCATCGAAGATCGACCAGATCGATTTCATCCATTTCGCAAACCTTCTCGACACACCGCAGAGTAAGGAACTTGCCGATGCTCTGTCTTCGTGTGTCAAATACAACAGAACGGAAAGGTCGATCGCAAATGCCAACGGACTGTCGGTTTACTTCCCGTACAAAAAGGCTTCAAAGGCCGGAACGATGGCAAAGACATATGAGCAGATCGGAATGGACAGCGCATATGCCGATTGTATAAGGGCATTTGCCCAAAGCGAGCAGGGCGGACAATCAACGACCGACGGTGAAGGTTCACCTCTCGGATCGCTCTTCGGAAGTCTGTACGGTACCGATTATGCCGGATCGGACGGAGAGAGTTATTCGGGATATTCCGATGTGCTCGGAGGACTCATGACAACGCTCCTTACCGGAAGAGGTCCTGAAAGCGATGACATTGCATCGAATAAGTTAAAGCCCGTAGATAACGGAAAAGGACAGAAGATATTCAAACTGTCCGAGGAAGACTGGGATAAGATCGCGATGGTCGATCTGAGCGTCTATGCCGATGACGGTGAGGGATTCATAGAGCTCGGACTTGATAACACGTTCTCGTTTGACGATGACAATAATCTCATTGCCGGATTTGACGGAACGTGGATGTCGATAAACGGACACCCTGTAGCGTATTACCATACATCTTCGAGAGAGGATGGCAGTCATTACAGCTATGACGGATACGTTCCGGCGCTCCTTAACGGACAGAGGGTTGAGCTTCTTCTGACATTTACGGATGAGTTCCCCGACGGAATTATCAGCGGAGCGAGATATGTATACGAGGACGGCGAGACCGATACCGTGGCTAAGAACACGATAGCTCTCTCGGCAGGAGACAGGCTTGATTTCGTGTGCAGATACTATGACCGTCAGGGTAATTACAAAGATTCCTATATGTTCGGAGAACCGCTCGTACTTGATTCACCGGATGTTGATATCAGGAATATAAAGATAACCGACGCAAATCCTCTTGTAACGTACAAGTTTACGGACAAGTATCAGCAGGAATACTGGTCACCCGTTGTCAATCAATGATCAAGGAGATTATTAATGAACCCTATCATCACAAGCCTGCTTGAGACGGATGCTTACAAGTTCTCGATGGGACAGGCCATATATCACCAGTTCTCGGATTACAAGACGACATGGTCGTTCAAGTGCCGCAATGAGGGAGTACGTTTTACCCCCGAGATGATCGAAGAGATCAAACGCCAGATCAGGATGTACTGTGATCTGCGGTTTCGGGAGGATGAACTGGAATATCTCAACAACATAAAGTGGATAAAAGGATCGTATGTCGATTTCTTAAGGCTTTGGGAACCGAGATTCGAGGACTTCGAATTCGGCACGGACAGTGAAAGCGGACTGACGATCGAGACGAAGGGAACATGGCTAAATACATCAATGTACGAGATCCCGACCCTTGCGATCGTTAACGAAGTGTATTTCAGGATGGCCTACGACTATGACGATCTTCTGGAAAGCTTCAGAGAGCGTCTAGATGACAAGATACAGGGGATCATTGAGGGCAGATACGAGCTCGGTGCTTTTTCGGAGTTCGGGGCAAGAAGAAGGCTTTCGGGAGAGGCTCAGGAGCTTGCCGTTACTTCTCTTGAAAACGCAAAGCTTCCGGCAGGCAACAGGTTTGTCGGAACAAGTAACGTTTATCTTGCAAAAAAGCATAACCTTGTTCCGGTAGGTACGATGGCACACGAGTGGATAATGTGTGTCGGACAGGGTAATCACAAGCATAATCCGGCATATTCAAACTGGTATGCACTCGACGCATGGGTCAAGGAATACGGTGTCCTGAACGGTACCGCCCTTACCGATGCGATAACGACTAAATGTTTCCTGGAGGATTTTCAACTGACATATGCGACGCTGTTTTCGGGTGTACGTCATGACAGCGGTGATCCGTACGAGTGGGCCGATAACATGATCAGGCACTACCGGGAGCTCGGCATTGATCCGAAGACAAAAACGCTTCTGTTCTCTGACAGCCTCGATTTTGAAAAGGCAACGGCTATTAACAGGGCTTATAAGGATAAAGTGAAGACGGCTTTCGGAATAGGTACTTATCTTGCAAACGACACGAAGGTCGCACCGCTTAACATAGTGATGAAGACGACGGTATGCAACGGTTGCGACGTCGCAAAGATATCCGATGCCGAAGGCAAGAGCATGTGCAAGAGCGATGCGTATGTTCACTATCTGAAGCGTTGTATCGATTGGAGATTAGAACACGAAACAAATGTTATCCGCTGACAAAAAGCATTCATATAAGATAGATATGTGTTCGGGGCCCATCGTAAGCAGGCTGTTGCTGTTTACGGGGCCTCTCATACTCTCATCCGTCCTGCAGCTTCTGTTTAACGCGGCGGATGTGGTTGTTGTGGGCAAATATGCCGGTGACAATTCGCTTGCGGCGGTAGGTTCCGTCGGACCGCTCATCAACCTTCTGGTATCGCTCTTCATGGGCCTGTCCATAGGAAGCAATGTTCTTGCGAGCAGATACTACGGGAGCAGAAACGATTATCAGATGTCAAAGACGGTTCATACATCCATGCTCGTGAGCCTTATAAGCGGCATCATACTTGCGATTGCAGGATTCGTGTTTGCAAATCGTATTCTCGTATGGATGAATTCTCCGGAAGAAACACTCCCTCTTGCAAGCCTGTATCTTAAGATCTATTTCCTCGGTATGCCGGCGTCCATGGTATACAATTTCGGAAGCGCACTTCTGCGTGCCGTAGGTGACACAAGGCGTCCGATGTACTATCTGACCGCGGCCGGAGTGATAAATGTCATATTAAACCTTATATTTGTCATAAGTTTCAGGATGGATGTCGCGGGTGTTGCTACTGCAACGGTCATAGCACAGATCATATCTGCGGGACTTGTCGTATCCTGTCTTATGAGAGAAAGAGGAGCCCTCCGGCTGGACCTTCGCATGCTTTCAATAGACAGGAGCATCCTTGCGAAAATCATACGGATAGGGCTTCCGGCCTCCTTCCAGGGAATGCTTTTCTCGTTGTCGAATGTGATAATCCAATCCTCGGTAAACAGTTTCGGGGCAACGGTGGTTGCAGGAAACTCCGCAGCGCAGAACATAGAAGGCTTCGTATACGTTTCGATGAATGCATTCTATCAGGCATGTATATCGTTCATAAGCGCGAATGTGGGTGCAAGAAAGTTCGAGCGGATCAACAGGATCCTTGTCAGGGCACAGATTTGTGTTGTGCTTACCGGCATGCTTCTCGGCGGATATGCCTATTATGACAGTCACAGGCTCATATCTCTTTATACGAATTCCCGGGATGTCATCGAGGCGGGGAAGATAAGGATGATGTATGTGTCGCTGCCTTATTTCCTGTGCGGTATGATGGATGTTATGGTGGGAGGACTCAGAGGTCTGGGATATGCGATCCTTCCGATGATAGTGTCGCTTGTAGGAGCCTGTGGTCTGCGACTTGCGTGGATATTCACGTTCTTCAGGACACCGAGGTTTCACGAGACAAAATACCTGTATTTAACGTATCCGGTCTCATGGACGGTGACTTTTTTGGCACATGTTGTATGTTTTGTGATAGTCAGAAAGAGATTTGACCGTATTCACGGGCCTTCCGGGCCCGAAAATCATTGACCGACGGGCGTTTTCAAGGTATAATAATCACTAATACGGGTGGGTTAGTCCCTGTGTTGCAGAATAATCATTCGGAGGCCGAAAAATGGGAAAAACTGCTACTAAAACAGCTACCAAGAAACCTGTTAAATCCAAGAAGATCAGCGATAATATTACTGTCTTCAACAAGATGAGCACCAAGATCACGCTTCTTATAAGCCTTGTCGTGTTCGTCACCGTTCTGGTCGAGGTCCTCGTTGCATCGAGCCGGGCAACAAGCACGATGGAAACGACGTATCTGAACTACGCACAGAATCTTGCCGAGGAGGCTGCGATAGGTGTCGATTTCGCAACATCGTTCGGTGAGAACGCATACGGCGGATACGCCAAGAACCTTGCACAGGAAGCCGCCGTTTCGATCAACTTCTCAAGACATTTCGGTGAGACGGTATACAAGGCATACGCACAGAATCTTGCCGAAGAGGCAGCAAAGGCA
Organism: Lachnospiraceae bacterium; assembly: GCA_016281675.1. The sequence continues at coordinate 278 of JAEEJD010000131.1, read as the reverse complement.
GTAAACCTTGCTTCCGTCGGGGAAGGAACGAATCTTAATTCGGTTCTCGGTAATGTGAAGATCCTCGGCGTTGAAGGATCATATGCATACATGGTATCACCGACGGGAACGATGCTGTGGCATCCGACTCCGGAGAAGATCGGCAAGCCCGTAGAGAATGCGGCGGTCAAAGGTATCGTTGCGGATCTTCAGGCAGGTAAGACTGTCGAAAACGGTTCCGTACTGTATGAGTACAAGGATGCTCTCAAGCTTGCGGGTTATGCTTTCACATCTTCGGG
>JAEEJD010000130.1 GCA_016281675.1 Lachnospiraceae bacterium | reverse complement strand
TGTTGCGGTAGCCACGGGAAAGGTGCGCCCGTACACAGCCTCACGTACATGCATGGACTTTATAATATAAATATGATCCGGAAGAGCAACTTATTCGATTTGCTCGAAAAGGCGCTTCCGCTTCATTCCGGACGTCACGTTACCAGACTCGAAAAAACCTCGTCAAGTAACAACGTCCTCCAAAACTTTTCTCACAAACGATAAGTTGCTCTTCTCGCAGAGTGTTCTCGGGATAGTTTGCGATCATGAGCAAATGCGTAAAGATGTGAGCGATAAGGAGCTATACATATGAATTACGATGTCATAATAATCGGTGCGGGCCCCGGCGGCATTTACTCCGCATACGAACTCAAAAAGACGCGCCCCGACCTCAAAGTGGCCGTCTTTGAATCCGGCCGCGAACTCGAGAAGAGACACTGTCCGATCGACGGAGATAAGGTAAAAAAGTGCATCGGCTGTAAATCCTGCTCGATCATGAGCGGTTTCGGCGGCGCGGGCGCATTCTCCGACGGTAAATATAATATCACGAACGATTTCGGCGGAACGCTTTACGAACATATCGGAAGAAACAAAGCGATCGAGCTCATGAAGTATGTTGATGAGATAAACATCTCAAACGGCGGTGAAGGCTGCAAGCTGTATTCAACGGCAGGCACGTCTCTTAAGAAAACCTGCATGCAGAACAAGCTAAAGCTTCTCGATGCATCAGTAAGGCATCTTGGAACCGACATCAACTATGTTGTGCTTGAGAATCTTTATAACTACCTGAAGGATACCGTTGATTTTATGTTTGAGACCGATATAACGAGTATCGAGGTCATCGACGGCGGATACAAGGTTGTTCACGAAAAGGGAAGCGCAACGTGCCGTCAGTGCATCATCTCAGTCGGCAGGAGCGGAAGCAAATGGATGGAGAGCGTGTGCGAACAGCTCGGCATACCGGCCAAGAGTAACCGCGTTGACATCGGTGTCAGAGTTGAGCTTCCGGCCGTGATCTTCTCGCATCTGACGGATGAACTGTATGAGAGCAAGATCGTGTACAGGACCGAGAAGTTCGAGGATAATGTACGAACGTTCTGTATGAATCCCCACGGTATTGTTGTTACGGAGAACACGAACGGTATCATAACCGTTAACGGACACAGCTACGAAGCTTCGGACAAACAGACCGAGAATACGAACTTTGCGCTTCTTGTCGCAAAGCATTTCTCCGAGCCTTTCAAGGATTCCAACGGTTACGGTGAGAGTATAGCGAGACTGTCGAATATGCTCGGCGGCGGTGTCATCGTGCAGCGTTTCGGTGATCTTATGAGAGGAAGAAGGAGTAACGAGAAGAGGATAGCTGAAGGCATGGTACAGCCAACACTCAATGCCACTCCGGGTGATCTCTCCCTTGTTCTTCCGAAGAGAATACTTGACGGTATCATGGAAATGATCCACGCGCTTGATAAGATAGCACCGGGAACCGCCAATGACGACACGCTCCTTTACGGTGTCGAAGTCAAGTTTTATAATATGGAGGTTGCGGTTAACGAGAATCTCGAGACCGAGTATCCCGGCCTCTATATAATCGGGGACGGAAGCGGAGTTACGCATTCGCTCTCACATGCGTCGGCGAGCGGCGTATATGTTGCAAGAAGGATAGCGCAGCAGGCCTGATAAGAACCATGGATACAGAAGGATTACAGATATGATCTACGTTATGTACAATCCCCTTGCGGGTAACAGTACCTGCGAGAAAAACTGCAGGGACGTCGGGAAGATATTCATTTCCGACGAGGTCAAGTACATAAATCTTCTCGAGATCGAAGATCTCGGGGGTTACATCAGAAGCCTCAATCCGGAGGATATGATCGTGATATGCGGCGGTGACGGAACGCTCAACTGTCTGATCAACTCGATCGATACATCCAATCTGGAGCAGGATATATATTATTTTCCCGCAGGGAGCGGAAACGATTTCTGCCACGATATAAATGAGGACGGCACAAAGGGCGTATGCCGCATCAACATGTACTTAAAGTGCATACCGAAGGTCAAAGTCAAGGGGATGGAGAGGCTCTTCATCAACGGCATCGGGTTCGGTATCGACGGGTACTGCTGTGAGGAAGGCGACAAGAAGAGGGTCACGAAACCCGGAAAACGCGTCAATTATTCGATAATAGCCTTAAAAGGGCTCGCATATGATTTTAAAAACGTGAGCGCGAAAGTCACGGTTGACGGTGTGACAAGGGAATACAAACATGTTTGGATGGCGCCCACGATGAACGGCCGTTTCTACGGAGGCGGAATGATGTGTGCACCCCATCAGGATCGTTTGAATGAGGACGGTCTCGTATCGGTGATCGTTGTTCACTCGAGATTCAGGCTGGGACTGCTTTTGGCGTTCTCATCTGTATTCTCCGGAAACCACGTAAAACGCAAAGGAATCGTTGAAGAGATCATGGGAAGTGACGTCAAGGTAGAGTTTGACAGGCCGACGGCTCTTCAGATAGACGGAGAGACCGTAACGGACGTGCTTTGTTACGAGGTTCACAAAGAGAAAAAAATCATCTGTTAACATAATGTTTCTGTTGACATAACAAATTATAAGCGTTACATTAAATGGTGTGGGATTCCGCGCCATTTTTTGGTGCGCGCAATTCCGGATCAATAATTATGTCTACATATTATAAGGGAGAAAAAAATGAAGGGATTATTTAAAGGATTGGCAGGAACGCTGGCGATAGCCGCTATCACGCTGTTTGTCGGGACGGAAACGTTTGCGGCTACGGGGATGTATGTCGGAAAGGATGTCAGTGCGGAAGGAACAACGGTCATAGGTGTATCGATCGAGGGTGAACTCGGTATGGCAAGTGTTCCGGTTGTGATCGAGAAAGGCGTGATACGTAAAGGGGACGTTATCGAGTCTATGAACGGTTACAAATACGAGATGCCCGAGGATAACGTCAAGATGACCATCGGAAGGATGATGTCATATACCGACACGAACGAGTGGAACAACTGCGCTTCAAACGAGTACGGGGTTTCCGTTGTCGCGTTTATAAGTACGGATCCCAATCTTGATGCCGTTACCGCGGATCCGTTCGTTTCGGACGGTGTATCCGAGGAAAAGATGGCAACGATACTCGCTTCAACATCAAAGACAGCGAGAGAAGCGGTAATGCTTCTGTGCTCATTATACGAAGAAAAAGGTGCTGAGACCGCGGAGATCGTATTTATTGCGGATCCAAGCGGTGCGTGGGTTGTGGAAAACTATACGGGACATCAGTATGTTGCAACAAAGCTTGCGGATGATGTGATTGCTACCTTCGGAAACGAGCCTGTCATCAAAACAGCCAATCCCGATGACAAAGATACACTCTGCTCGGCAGACCTCTTCACTCTCCCTGAAGAAAACGGATTTGCCATATATGATGAAAACAAGGATCTGGATCTGATCCTGACATACAGTGCTGATAACAGCTATAACGATGAGATGCATCTTCGCGGATGGGTAGGGCATGATATATTTGCTCCCTCGGAAGAACTGGAATATGATGCCCAAACGGGATATGACGTATTCTTTATGCCTGACGAAAAGGTCAGCCTCACACAGGTATTTGATTTCTTCAGAAACAGGTATGAAGGAACACCTTACGATCTTTCCGACGAAGACAATATGACATATGTCGGGATCAACAATCAGTTCGTAAACAGCGTAAGCGTATTACAGATATTCGATGACGTGGATGCACCGATGTCGACGGTATTGTGGTCGAATCCCTCAAACCCTACGGCTTCACCGTTCGTATCGATCCCGGTGATGGCCGATTCCATTCCGGATTCGATAGGAACCGATGTAAAAGAGGAAAAGTTTGACAAAGATCTTTTGCAGTTCGGGTTTGCGGGCCTTAATAACGACATCATATTCAGGAGGAGTCTGTTCGGAAACTCGATAAGAGAGTATTGGGACGGAATGGAGGCCTTAAATGTCAATGATGTTGCGGAATCGATGAGGGGCAAGTGGAAAGATGCATATGGAGCTTCTCCCGCAAAGGCGGCCGTAGAAATCGACGACTATGTTGTAAAGATGGTTGACGGTGCAAAAGAAAACTGTGATCGACTCAGCGAGGAATTCGAATGGTACAAGTTCAAGAACGGTATCAGAAAGCCGAATATACCGGATGATCAGATTCCCCCGTTTGAGTGTTCGTTTGATGCCGTGGCATATGCGCATGCGAACGGCTGGGAAACTGAGATCGAAGATGACGTATTCACCGCGACCAAAGACGGCAGGACGATCACGGTCGGGCTGTCGGGAGAATCGGAAGGAAGCGTCACATTTACCGGTTTTGACAATAACAAGCTCCTTGAAGACTTCATGACGAAAACCGGGTACACCGAAGAAACAACGGCGACAACGGATGAAGCAGACGAGGACAAGAAGGACGACAAATCCGAAAAACCCGACGAAGAAAAGGTTGAGGAGATAAACGAAGAGATCGCCGAGGTCGAGGAAGAGATCGACGAAGCCGAGAAAGAAGCCAAGGAAGAGGGCAAGGCGGAAGATACGACCGCGGATACAGAGGAAAAAGAAAGTGCCATAGAAGAAGTTGCCACCGAGGCAACACAGAAGATCGAAGTTGATACGATCGCGGCACTCGGCGCATACTTTGCCGAAAAGACGGCTGCGGTTCCCAGAGACGGATGGGCGGAGAATGAGATCGCCAGGGAATTAAACGGAGTATCAAAGGATGTCACCGCGATAATCGGCAAATACTTTAACGGCGCCGATATAGAAGATCTGATCGGATTCGATGCTTCAAAGCTTGCGAGTGACGAAGACGTGGCAAAGGTCGGCGACAAACTGGTTGCCGCCGGAATGGACCTTTCCGCTCTTTCGGAAAGATATTTCGCATCGCTTTACGCGGATGTTAGCGCGGATATTGTCAACGGAAGGCTGTCACAGGACGGTGCCGTTAAGATGCTCAATGAAGCCGCAACCGATATCGAGGGCATCACAAGACTGTATCTCGAAGGAGTTGCAGGAGCGTTCAAAGACGTGTTCAATACCGATCTGACCCCCGAAGAATTTGCCGATACACTCGCCGAACTCGGCGACGGGGCTCTTCAGCTGATGGATGATTACGGTGCGATAGATCTTGACCGGCTCGGGCTTTCCGATGTCAAGCTCAAGGATCTTACGGATGCCGATATCGAAGTCGTTATCACACTCAGCGAGATGGACGACGATGTGCTTGACGGACTGTCGGCACTTCTCGGAGTTGATGTAAGATCGACTCTTGACGAATACATAGATCAGATCAACAAGATCAGCCCGAAGGCAAAGATCGTTGAGGAAAAACATGAGACGGAAAAGGCCGAATCTGCTCCCGATCCGCTCGTAGTGGCTGCGATCGAACAGGTTGAGCTCGGTGAGCCGGATGAAGATTATGTGGTTCCTCAGGAGATCATAGATGCGATAAACGAAGCGATAGCCGAAGCCCAGGGGGCAGCGGAAGGCGAGGAGAGTGCCGCAACGGAGACAGAGGCGGAGGAGAGCACAAAACAGGAAACC
>JAEEJD010000129.1 GCA_016281675.1 Lachnospiraceae bacterium | reverse complement strand
TTCATCCTGAGCCAGGATCAAACTCTCTAAATAAATGTTTAATCCAACATCATATGCTGGCTTTGTTTCGTTTCCGAATAAATCTTTAATCTGGAATTTTCGGGTTTGGTTGGTTGTACTATTTTATTTTCAAGGTGCAAAAAGCAATAAAAATAGGCCTGTCCCGTGAGAACAGCCTATTCAATATAGCACCGCCATAAACCTAAGTCAAGCACTTTTTCGCAAATGAATAATATTCATTTTATGCAGTTTATCAGAGTATCTTATATTCCTGTTCGCCATCGTCCTCAACGATAAGAAGATCCATCGAAGATATCTCCGTTCCCTCCTTAACCTCGAACACGAGAACCGAGTCAACATCGGCGCCGGGAGTGAGCACTCCGCTGTAGTTCATCAGATCGTTATCAAGAAACGTGACGTCACCACGAAGTTTCTCAGATCCGTTAACAAGAAGTCTGACTTTAAAATTTGAAGAATCCGTATGAACATCAATATCACTGTCGCCCGGATTCGTAAGTGCAAAATGGACTATGAGCAGTTCCTTGCCCGATGCGGCTTTCATCGTGAAGGCAAGTTCCGTATCATCATCGGGATATGTCATAGCCTTCTCATAGCGATCATATGTAAGTATGGCTCCGCTTATTCCCAGAGCCTCGGCAACCGTCTTGGTCGCAACCGGCTCGGATTCATCCGGCGCCTCAACAAGAACTTCTGATTCGGGTGGAGGTGCTATACCGGGATCCGCAAGCGGCTCATCAGTCACCTCTCCGGGAGGAGGCAAAGGATCGGGAAGTGCGGGCAGCGGAGCTTCCTCTTCCTCTTTCTTCATTCCGGGATTAACCTCGGACAGATCCACATCCTCAAGGATCATGAGTCCGCCGGGATGTCCCTTCGCATACTCAAGAAGCTTGCCGGCTGCGTATTCCGCAATAAGACTTCTCTGTTCATCGGTTATCTGAAGAGAAGGAACAATATCGCATCCGGTAAGTGTTCCCGCCGTCAATATCGCAGTGAAAATATATGCAATTGTCCTAAGGACTCTTTTATTCATACGCATGATGATATCACATTATGACTACACGGTCAAAATCGGGAATCGCAAGCCGCCCCCGATTCTCATTTTCTACAGGGTGTTGCTGCCGTCAAGTTCGAACCAGAAATCGACTCCATCGGGGAGATTTTCAACGCCGAAGTCGCCGCCCATCGCTTCCATACTGGCCTTGACTATCGACAGTCCTATGCCGCTTCCGCCGTATTCGCGGGTTCTCGCTTTGTCCGCTTTGTAGAACTTGGTCCACAGATTCGGTATGACATCCTCGGGAATGTTCTCACCTGAGTTGTAAACGCCGACACGTACAACATCGCCGTTTCTCGTCACGGTTATCTTCACGATCTTCTCACCTGCGGCATAGTGTATAGCATTCGACAGATAGTTTGAAAGCACCTGCTCGCACTTGAACTCGTCGGCCCAGACCTGAACGCTTTTTTCATCGGGAATGCTCAGGGTAATGCCGTTTTGTTTGATAAGTATATCCATCGATTCCGTGCAGTTTCTGATAAGCTCCATCAGATCGAAATGCTCTATCTCAACCTTCCTGTCACCGAATTCCAGTTCGTTAAGATCCAGAAGACTCTTGACGAGCTTGTTCATCCGTCCCGCTTCATCGGCAATTACATCACAGTAAAAATCACGGCTCTCGGGATCATCGTTAACGCAGTCCTTAAGGCCCTCCGCATATCCCTGTATGAGCGCTATCGGTGTCTTCAGCTCATGAGAAACATTCGAGAGAAATTCTTTCCTCATCTCGTCTATCTCGATCTTCTTCTCGATATCGCTCTGCAGTTTAACGTTTGCGCTCTTGAGTTCTCCTATCGTTCCCTCGAGCTTGTCAGACAGCCGGTTCATATGTTCACCGAGCATATCCACTTCGTTATCCGTGGAGCTCACATACTTCTCGGAAAAATCAAGTTTCGTCATCTTAGCGGATATCTCGACAAGTTTCTTGATAGGTTTCGTGATCCGGTTGGTTGCGATCCAAATAAAGATGATTCCCGCAATAAGAGCGATCAGTCCGAAACGGATAAAAATCGTATTCGCAAGTACCGAAGCTTCTCTCATACTCTGCACGGGTGTTCTCATCAGGATAAAGTTGCCGTTCTCCAGAGACCCCCACAGTTCAAGGTATTCAATACGGACTCTCGGATCCATCGTCCTTTGTATCTTGATCCTGCCTCTTTCAAATATCGGTGAGATCTCTTCCTCACCTCCGAGCAGGAAATCGAGAAGACGATTTGTCATAAGTGAGGAATCGGGAACGGTTGATTTGATGATCTTTTTATCGGAATCGATCACAAGCACATCGATATTATTGATGGCACTCAGTCTGTTGAGCGATTCGTTAAAATCATTTGACGAGATATCGCCTTCCGATGTCGCTATATCGATATCCTCATAACATGACAAAAGGACCTTTTGCTTGTTGAACATGTACGCACGCTCGAGTGTCAGCATATTTACGATGCTGATCAAAAAGATACACGCACACAGCAAAAGGCCGAATACGAAAGTATATTCTCTGTTGATGGATTTCTTGAGAAAACGGATCATTACAGTTTAAGCAGTTCCAGCAAATACTGCCATTCCCTTTTGACACTTGATATGTACATTTTCTCCGATGCAGTGTGAACGTTTTCAAGATCGGGTCCGATGGAGATCGCATCAAGACCTTTTATCTTCTTGGCAAACAACGCACACTCAAGTCCCGCATGGATCGTGACTATCTCAATATTCCTTCCGAACATTCTCTCATAGAGAGCTTTGGCTTCGTTTGCGAAATCGGATTCAACGCTCTCCCATGCCGGATAACGGTCGGCTCCGGTAAACTGCACATCATAAGCTTTGGCAAGCATCTCAACCTTGCCGGCGATCCAATCGAGTGCGGCATCCCTGTTGCTCCTGAGGCTCACACGGATGTTGTAACTCTTCGGCTTTGCCGAAACGATACCTACATTGGCGCTCGTCTCAACCATGTCGGTTTTCTGACTCATCTTGATCGCACCGTTCGGAACAAGATTTAACAGTGCAGTAAACTTCGCGAAGTCTTTGTTTCCCATGACTTCAAGTTTGCCCTTGCCTTTGTCCTTACACTTTAAAGCGAATTCCGGATCGGTCCTGCCGTACTCGGCAAGAACACTCTCTCCGAATGATTTCACGCATTTCTCGAACGCCTTTCCGTTCTTCTTCTTAACGACAACGGTCACCTTTGCCGATGTCGCTATCGCGTTGTCCTTGGTCCCGCCTTCGTACGCCGCGAGCGAGTATTCGACATTCTTAGCTGCCATAGCAAGGAAACGGCCCATCAGAACATTTGCGTTTGCGGATCCTTTATGTATCTCCGTTCCCGAATGTCCTCCAGTAAGATTCGTGATGGCAAAATCATAGATCGTACCCTCAACCTTGTCGGTCTTGCACTTTGAGAACAGATCGCATCTGATGCCTCCGGCACAACCCGTGACGATATGATTTTCTTCCTCGGTATCTATGTTGATGAAGCGTTTTCCTTTGATACGCGAAACATCATATCCGTTTGCGCCTGCAAGGCCTTCCTCCTCATCGCTTGTAAATACCGCTTCGATCATCGGGTGCGAAACATCCGAACTGTCTAGGACCGCGAGAATGAACGCAACACCGATACCGTCATCGGCTCCGAGGCTTGTGCCCCTTGCCATAACGCAGTCGCCTTCAACATAAACATCAAGCGGATCCTTTGCCGGATCGACTGCCGAATCCTCATCTGCAACACATACCATATCGATATGCGCCTGAAGGATCACCGTAGGCTTTTCTTCCATACCTGCGGTCGCAGGTTTTAATATGGTAACGTTATTGTGATCATCCTGATATGCGATAAGACCGCGCTCGCTCGCAAAGCTCACGAGAAAATCACTTACCGCCTTTTCGTTTCCCGAGCCCCTCGGTATCTTCGTGAGCTGTTCGAAAAACTCAAACACTTTCTTCGGTTCTAAATCGGATAATCTGCCTTCCATTGCTTCTTCCTTTCAGACGTTTTAATTTATCAATTAACTTCGAATTTATAACCCATGCCCCATATCGTCTTGATGCATTCGCCGCGCTCTCCCATCTTCGAGCGGAGCTTTTTGACATGGGTATCGATCGTTCTTGCATCGCCGAAATAATCGTAGTTCCATACGTGATTCAGTATCTTCTCACGCGACAGTGCCAATCCCTGATTCTCCATGAAATATGTCAGGAGTTCAAATTCCTTAAACGACAATTCAACACTCTTTCCGTCTATAGTTACGGTATGACTCGCTTTGTCTATAACAATGCCGCCTGCTTCGATCTTGGCTTCTTCGGTTATAAGATTGCTCCTTCGTAAAAGCGCATCGACTCTTGCAACAAGTATCTTCGGCGAGAACGGTTTGGAGATGTATTCGTCGACTCCGAGTTCGAATCCGTTAAGCTCATCTCTCTCGTCACCCTTGGCAGTGAGCATGATGACCGGTATCTTCGAATACTCACGTATCTCTTTGAGTACTTCCCATCCGTCCATCTTCGGCATCATCACATCGAGTATAACCAGCGATATATCGTTCTGCTCGAAGAATATATCAATGGCTTCCTGTCCGTCGGCCGCCTCTATTACCTGATAATCTTTCCTGACGAGAAAATCCTTAACGAGCTTTCTCATCCTGCTCTCATCGTCGACAACGAGTATCTTGATATTATCCATAAGTTTTACCTCTTTGTTTCTGAAGTTTCCGGCTTACGGAAATGATTATATACGTAATCTGTGGTTATTCTGTGAACTTATCTGCCGAGTTCAAGCTCTTTTTGTTTGATCGCCGATTCGCGTTCGTTAAGCTCCTGCTCCCATTCGCTGTATTGATTGAGAATGGCGGTACGGTAATTGATCATGTTGGGATTCTCGGCCTTGAGAGTGATCACGAACATCGCTATCACCATAATGATCAGAATGATGTTGACGATGAGTGATATCTTGTATTCGTTCCGGAATGTCTTACGAAGCGTTCTTGCTTCGCGCTGGGCATTCATCTTTTCTTCGCGCTCCTCGCTTCGGATGTTGAGCGCACGTGTATACGACACCGGAACCGGTATCTCTTTGACGGCATCGTCGGGAATATCCTTGCTCTTATAAAGATAACTTTGGAGCGTGCGAAGGTACTCGTATCCGACAGGCGTAACAAAGATTCCGCTCGTGATCAGCTTGTCGTATACGGCAAGAACACCACGGGGATTATCCATGTTCATCTTTCCCGCGATGTATTTGATCTTCTCTATCTCCGCAGCTGCAAGTGATACATCCGCATCATCCGAAAACGCAAATCCGTCAATTATCGATCTGTTGGCCACTTTTCATTCCTCTCTGTCTGAGAACATCCAATCACACAAGAAAGCGGTATATAATACCGCTTTCCGAAAATCAAATCACTAACCCCGTCTCTGCTGATAGACGAGCTTTAATATCTCCGAATTACTTACTTCACGATCCTCCCCCGAAGGTTCTCCTCCCGAACAGAAATCAGCCGGGGACGGAAACGGAAGTCCCCTCGGATTGTTGCATGTGGGAACACCGTCCGGATTGATGAAGTAATGTGAACAGTTATTGCAAAGTGTAACGTCTTTATACATCAGATGGCCTCCACTGACGATTCTTTCTTAAGCCTTCCCGTCCAGATCTTCTGAATGACATATGCGAGAAGATACATATCGGCAACCATACCTACGATGAATCCGATCACGGGAATCAGCCTGACTATCTCAAGTGCCGCAATACCGATCAATGACGAAAGGAATACGTTCATATTGGGGAACACAAGTCTTGCAAGTGAAGCCCCGGCAAACGCCAGTCCCGCACACAGAAGAAGAACGTAAGCAAGGAGCAACATTCCTCCAACAGGTGCGAAAATGTAACTGATCAAAAGGATCAGTGATACGATCGGGATGACAAGCCAGGATACAATACCTGTTCCGATCATAATACCGGGTTTGTCTTTTATGAGCGTTGCCGCTTCAATAAGATGATCGTTAAACAGCCATGTAAGGAGTAATCCGAACACACCCATTGCTATGACCCAGTAAATACAGCTCTTAAACTTGCTCCAGATCATTGAGCCGATACCGATCTTGGATGCGGTACCTGCCGCGTCCGCCTCTTCCTTCGTGATCTCCTCGAAAGAGTATGTTCCGACCTGGGCGCTGTCCGATATCTCGGGCTCTTTTGAACTCTTGATCTTAAGTTCTCCGGTTACAACAGCGCTGTCCGCAATCGAAACACTGTCAGCTTCAATATATGCATCACCGTCAATCTTACCTGTTAAGGTTACATTCGATCCTGCTGCGCAAAGTGCCTTTGCGGTACCGCCGAACGTGATGTTGCTTCCCGCAACGTAAACGCCGTTTGCATTCATTCCGTTTCCGACCGAAACGCTGTTACCTGCACCGAATATGTTTCCGTGAACATCCGTGTCACTGCATGTAACTATATTACCGGCAACATAGAGACTCTCCCCGACACTTGTCGATACTACGGTCACTTCCTGACCTGCCGCCATGACAGATCCTTCGGCCTCGGAATTGCTTATCGAAACGTTCTGCCCCGCTGCCATAGCTCCGAAAAACGGAACGGAATCGATCGACACCATGTTGTCCGCTTCCATTATGTTTCCTGCACTGTCTGCCTCAACCGCAAAAACCGGTGTGGCAAGTGCCGCAGCTATAAGTACCGTCATTACACCGGCCGCTAATCTCTTAAAACCCATCTTGATAATTCCTCCTTAATACTTAAAACATCAAACTGTATTTTATCATTTTACGCACGTACTGTCGAGTGACCTCACAGTCCGAAAGCCACCACGGTATACTTCATTCCGTTACACTTAAAGCTCGATGCACCTATAGCCGTATACTTGTTTGTGAATATAAGGTTTCGCGATATCGGATCTTTCTTGATGATAGCATCAACCGTATCCTCTGCCTTTTGGTTGTCTATGATCAGCATCTCGGCCTTGAAATACTCGGGAGCCACACTGTAGAACGGCTGTCCGTTCGGTCTCGTATGACTGTAATTGGCGGCAATTTCACGGGTACGCCTGTCGCCGCACGTTGCAAGACCTTTATTGTTTGTAAATTCGGTGTAGCCGAGATCCTTCCTGGCCTTGTTGATCGCGGTCACTATCTCGGTTCCGTATGCACTGTCACTCTCACCGTTTATGTATATGCAGCACGTATCCGTCGGGAATTCCTCAGGAGTTAACGGGCCTTCCGGCTCCATGTCCTTGGCCGCATCTTCCGTTTGTGACGGATCGGCTGTAGGCGTGGCTGTGGGATAAGGTGTCTTTGTGGGTATGACGTTATCGTCCATATCGGGATTCTCCATGGACGAGATGGACGGAGCCGGAGGTGCGGTCCTGTCGGTCGTTACCACTCTGTCATTCGGCGAGATTGCCGGGGTTGGTGTGGCACCGTTATCGTCAAGCGACGTTATTGTATCCTTGATATACTTGTCGTATTCACTCTGCGGCGCAGTATCCGTGCCGGTCTCTGCCGGAGCATTCGAATCCTCCGTGCCCTCACATGCACTCATTGTAAATGATGCAATAACGCACAGTACACATACCAATGAAACGACTTTTTTATTCTTCTTCATAAACAATCCCCTTCGGATCATTTCCCCTCATTATACTTCTCTATCCAATCCCAGTAACCTGCGGGAATAGCGGTGTACTGAAGCAGGTATCCTTCCGGCTGCTCCTTCAGCACCTTGCAGTACAGATCTCCGCCGGCTTCTATCTGAATATTGTCGAGCAGTTCCAGTTTTGTATCCGTCGAAAAGACGGCCCTGTCGTTCGTGACCGCAACAATTCCTCCGAAAAGTGTTCCTTCAAGTTTATGCTTGCCTTCAAGCTTGTAGAAAATCACGGGAGCGGGCTTCTTCAAAGGTGCCGGGGTCTTGCTCTCGTATACGAAATGAACATCATACGGTGCTCCTATTCCGGATACCTGAGAAAGCAACAGTTCGCCTTTTGCTCCTTTCGGATATACGGTTATCTCTTTTGATATCTCAAGCTGCGCGGGGATCGCATCCATCGTTGCCGGCGGGATCAGTATCTGACCTCCTGTCGTATAGCTCTCGATCCTTCCGCACATATTGACTGCGGCTCCGGCAACACCGTACTTTGTCCTCTTCTCGGAACCGATATTTCCGACAATGACCTCTCCGGTGTTGATTCCTATTCCCATCTCGAGAGGAGGATAACCCTTCTTCTCGTTCCATTTATTAATTTCAGGCATCCTGGACTGCATCTCGATCGCTGCGGATACAGCCCTTGCCGCATGGTCCTCGAAATAATCCGGGGCGCCGTATATCGCAAGAATTCCGTCACCGATAAACTCGATTATCGTTCCGCCGTACTTCTGGATCGCACCCGTCATCTCCTCAAGATAATGATTGAGAAGTGCAATAAGATCTGCGGCATCCAGCCTCTCGGAAAGCGCCGTAAAGCCTCGAAGATCACTCATCATTATCGTGAGCGTACGCTTAACTCCGCCGAGCTTCAGCCCGTCAGGCGTATCAAGCAGTTTCTTGACTATCTCATCCGAAAGGAAACGTCCGAACGTCTCCGATATAAGCTTGTTACGAAGTTCAAGCTGGTCATTGAGTGCCTGGATCTTCTTCATCGACTTGACTGCGTCGCGAAGTTCCATGAACTCGGTAACATCGGAGAACACGGCAATAATACCTTTGCGTTCCACACCGTCTATGTAAAACGACGTCTTCATTCGAAGCGTCAGCGACTTCTCGCCGGTCGTATATGTCAGAATATTGTCATGCGGCCTCTCCCTGTCATAAATGCTGTCGATGACCGCCTGTGAGAATTCATCATTCTCGGGTTTATCAAAAAACAACGAAGCAAAACTGTGTCCCGTCATCTCTTCCTCGGGTATCCCGAGTATCTTGGACGCTGTCGCGTTCGCATACATTATGAATCCGTTAAACCCTATCAGCATGATCCCTTCCGAAATATCCGAAAGTATCCTGCTTCTGATCACTTCTATGGATTCATCCACATCGTGATCGGGTTTTGTTCTTACCGGGTCATTGTTACTCATCGGTTCTGACTTTCCTTATTCCCCAATACAGCCCGCTCTGTAAAGAGCAGGCTGTATAAATGATTATTGATACAAATTTCCTGTTGTACTTATGCCCAATCAATACAGGTTCTGTGTGAAATCCTTAACTGCATTCTTCACATCATCACCCATATCGCCGTTTGCATCGGCAACTTTACTTGCAAGACTGCAGGCTGTCATGTATTCCTTGGTGAGCTTCCTGAGTCTGTATGATACATGCTCAAGGATCATCTCAACCTTGGGAGGATTCTGTGTGAACAGATCCTTAAGGTCAGCAGGAGTGATTATCTCAAGTGTCGTGTCGTCATCAAGAACAACAGCGGTTCCGCTTCTCTTAACGTTCTCGATCATACCGAGTTCTCCGAAGAACTCATCTGTTGAAAGCTTTGCAAGGAGCTTCTCGTCAGATGTTCCGTATCCCTTGTAGATACCTACGGTACCGAAATGGATATCGTACATGCAGTCGCCTGTCTCGCCTTCCTTGAATATAACGGTTCCCTTTTTATACTTCTCAACCTTTGTTGTGTATCCGTCGGCATGGCCCTTCTGTGAAATCTTGCGAAGAGCTTCCTGGCTGATGGCATCCGCATTCTTGCTCTTCTTGTAGACACCGGCAAACTTCTTGATGCGCTCAAGAAGACCTGCGTTCTTAGCATCGCCTGAGCCGAGTTCTTTGAGGGTGGCACTTACTTCGCTGTAATCAACCGTAAGATCACGGAGACGGTCGCCGAGGCTCTTCATGATATCCATGATACGATCCGGCTCTGACTTGAAGTACTCGCTTACTTCTCCGCACCCGATCTCAAGAGCCTTTGTATCAGCAAGTGCAACAGCCGTCGCACTTCTCGGATATGCCTCGATAACTGCCATCTCGCCAAAGAACTTGTCCTTGCCGAGTTCAACAAGAAGCTGCTGATCACTCTCGCCGTATGCCGCATATATTCCTACGGTTCCGTCGATTATCTGATACAGGGTCTCTCCCAAATCAGCCTCGCGAAAGATCACGTCACCTTTATTAAACTGCTTCTCTGTCATGTTTAGTGTACCCACCTTTCCATAGATTCATATTAATGATTTTATCATACTTTTTTACATTTTTCATGTCAATGATTTTTAGAACAAATTATTGTTATTACGCAAGGTTACGGAGTATAATCGTGGAGGACGGAGGATATGGAAATGTCACGTATTAAAGCAGTAATCATCGCTCTTCTTGCGACCGTCATGATCTTTGCCGTAAACGATACGGTACTGGCAGGTACGGGTGATGCGATCCTGGCACGGCCGTCAACATCCGGCAAGCTTCACGTCGATGCGGCAAATCTAAGAGACAAACTCGGAAGGAAAGTCATCCTGCGGGGTGTGAGTCTTCACGGTGTCACGTGGTTTCCCGAATTCATCGACGATGACATTTTCATGCAGATCTCCAAGGATTGGAAAGCCAACCTCATTCGTGTTCCCATCTATACCGATGAGTATTTAAAAGATCCGAAAAACAGCCTCGCCACCGCACAGAAGGCTATCGATGATGCGATCGAAGCAGATATGTATGTTATTGTCGACTGGCACATACTCGAGGATCCCAATCCCAACACTCACAAGGACAAGGCAGCGGAACTCTTCAGTAAGATATCCGAAAAATATGCCGACAGTCCGAACATAATATATGAAATATGCAACGAACCGAACGGCGAGACGACGTGGGCTGACATCCGTAACTACGCGTATGACATAATACCCGTCATCAGAAACAACAATCCCGATTCGGTCATACTCATCGGAACACCCAATTATTGTAAAAATCTCATTTCCGCCGCACGTAATTCAATCAAATACGATAACATCATGTACACGCTCCATTTCTATGCGGCAACTCATAAGGACGATCTTCGCCGCGAGTATTCTTCCGCACGGGAGACAGGACTGCCTATCTTCGTTTCCGAATGCGGACTGTCGGAATCAAGCGGAGCGGGGGATCTTGATTTTGACTCAGCCGCATCTTGGTTCTCACTTCTCGAGCAAAATAACACAAGTTATGCAATATGGAGTCTGTCAAACAAGAACGAATCATCTGCTCTCCTTCTGCCGTCTTACAATCCTCCGAAGCCTATTGAACAACAGGACCTCTCACCTGCCGGAAAATGGGTCGTTGATCTGCTCAAAGGTGCCGATCCGAGAAACATAGGCACACCTTCCGAAAACGGAATGTCGGAAATTCATCTGTTTTTCCTCAGGATACTCGAGACAGAAAATATCGATGTAGCCGAAGCATGGCCGATCATTGCTCTCGGATCCGTGGTGGCAGTAACCATCTTCGCCGTTATCATCCTCCTTGCGGCCGCAAGAAGGACACGCCATTATCACACGTACGATGATATATATACCAAGGAGGAGCTTGACCGTTCAACCGACAAAGGCAGAATTGCCCTACAGCGGACAGTGATCGTTGTAAGCGTGTTCTTTACGCTTATGTATATAATCTGGCGTATACGATTTTCGGTTCCCGTAAAGGAAGGGTGGCTTGCCGTAACGGGTAATCTTCTGCTCCTTGCGGTTGAAATACTCGGTTTCTTCGAGTCGCTGATCCTGTACAGGAATCTGATGGGAATGAGAGAGCATCCTCTTCCGGTTATAGAAAATGACGAATACCCGGAGGTCGATATCTTTATCGCCACATACAACGAGCCGTGCGAACTTCTTCGTAAAACGATAAACGGCTGTAAGCACCTGAAATACCCCGACAGGAACAAAGTCCACATATGGGTGTGCGATGACAACCGCAGATCCGCAATGAGAGAACTTGCCGAAGAAATGAATGTCGGATACTTTGACCGTCCCGACAACAGCGGAGCAAAGGCCGGAAATCTCAATCATGCTCTCGGACTGACATCATCTCCGTACGTTGTAACGCTTGATGCGGACATGATCCCCAGAAGCTGTTTCCTTATGAAAACGATCCCGTATTTTGTCGATGCAAAGAAACGCTCGAAAGATCTTCCCGACGATAAGAAGATCCGGCTCGGTCTTCTGCAGACGCCTCAGTGCTTCTATACACCCGACGTGTTCCAGTTCGCACTCTATTCCGAGAAGACCGCTCCCAACGAACAGGACTTTTTCTACCGCACCATAGAGGTTTCCAAAACAAGCTCGAACTCCGTAATTTACGGCGGATCGAACACGATCATCGCACGTGAGGCTCTTGATGACATAGGAGGTTTCTACACGGGATCGA